>JBMYXJ010000439.1:0-3245 GCA_049608285.1 Mycobacterium sp.
CGGGGACCGACCCGAAGCCGGCGATCGTCACCGCCGTCATCAGCATCCTGTCCGGGTGGGCGACCGCCGTCATCGCGACGGACCTGATCACCGGATGGTGGGGGACCGACCTCTTGTTTTGCGTAGCGGTCGGCTTCCTGGCCGCAATCTCGGCGGCGGCCACGATCGGCGGAGTGATCGCCCTGCTGCTGCGCCGCCGAATCGGCCGCATTCTGGTTGTGGTGGGCTCAGTCATCGCGATGCTGATCTTCGCCAGCCTGTTCGTCGCAGGCGCCAAACTACCTCCGGTGGTATACGCCATGCCGCTGCTGCCGTTGGCCTCGGCCGGGCTCGCGCTGCTACCAGCCACCGCGCGCTGGAGCCGAGCGGATTCCTAGAGCTTCGACACCGGGGCGTGGTTATGCATGAGTTTCACTCGGCCAGCGCTGCCGAAGTCGATCAACGACATCGCGGATTCGCCGGCGCCCGAAACTTCCTCGACCCTGCCGAGCCCGTACTTGTCGTGGGTGACCCGGTCGCCCGGTTCGAGCACCACCAGTGGCCGTTCGCCTGCCGACGACCGTGTCGGCGAGAGCCGTCTGTCTTCCCGCGTCCCGTACCGGCCCGCTCCGCTCACCGGGCCGGAGAACGACGACGCCTGTTCCGTTCGTTGCCAGTCGATGAGTTCCTGCGGGATTTCTCGAAGGAAGCGAGATTCGGGGTTGAGCATCGGCTGGCCCCACGACGAACGGATCTTGGCGCGGCTGAGGTACAGCCGCTCCCGGGCGCGGGTGATACCGACGTAGGCCAAGCGACGTTCCTCGGACAACTCGACCGGATCCCCCAGCGCTCGCATGTGTGGGAACATGCCGTCCTCCCACCCGGTGACAAAGACCACCGGGAACTCCAGCCCCTTGGCGGTATGTAGCGTCATCAGCGTCACAACCCCCGCCCCATGCTCTGGGATGTCGTCGGCGTCGGCGACCAAGGACACCCGCTCCAGGAAAGCCCCCAGCACACTGACGTCGGGAACGTCCTCCCCCTCGGGGTCCCCATCGGCCAGACTCCTCGCATTGGCCAGATCAGTGCTGAATTCATGAGCGACACTGACCAATTCGTTGAGGTTGTCCAGCCGAGCGAGATCCTGTGGGTCACTCGACGACTCGAGCTCGGCGCGGTAGCCGGTGCGGTCCAGCACTGCCTCCACCAAATCGCCTAGCTCGTGGTCGAGTTCGCCTCGCAACTCGTCGAGCAGAGCGGTGAATCCGGCGATCGCCTTCTCTGAGCGAGTGTTGAGCATCGGCACCTTGCCTTCAGCGGCCGCCACCAGCGCATCGTTGAAATTCCCACCGGTACTCTCTGCGTGCACTGCCACACACGCCTCGGCACGGTCACCGATGCCCCGACGCGGGGTGTTGAGGATGCGCCGCATGCTCACCGAGTCGCCCGGATTGTCCAGAACCCTCAGGTAGGCGACAATGTCCCGGACTTCCCTGCGCTCGTAGAACCGCACTCCCCCAACGACTTTGTAGGGAATGCCGGCCCGAATGAACACTTCTTCAATAGCGCGGGAGGAATTGTTGGTGCGGTAGAAGACCGCAACGTCGTTGTAGGAGAAACCGCGGCCAGGGGAGGCAGCACCATCGGACAGTGCGTCGATCTGCTGGGCGACGAACCTGGCCTCGTCGTGCTCATTGTCGGCAACATAGCCGACGATCAGTTCACCATCCCCGGCGTCGGTCCACAGCCGCTTCTCTCGCCGCCCGAGGTTGCGAGCGATCACCGAGTTGGCCGCATTCAGGATTGTCTGGGTGGATCGGTAGTTCTGCTCAAGCAAAATCGTTGTGGCATTGGGGAAATCGCGTTCGAAGTCTTCGATGTTGCGGATCGTCGCACCACGAAATGCATAGATGGACTGATCTGCATCGCCGACCACGCACAGCTCGGAGGGAGGCATCTCGTCGGCGTCGGCTGACCCGACCCCTTCAACGCCTACAAGCTCACGCACCAACACATATTGGGCGTGATTGGTGTCCTGGTACTCATCAACGAGGATGTGCCGGAACCGGCGCCGGTAGTACTGGGCGATCTGAGGAAAGGCCTGCAGCACAGCTACCGTCTCACCGATCAGGTCGTCGAAGTCCAAGGCATTGGCTACACGCAACCTGCGCTGGTACTCGCCGTAGACCTCGGCGATGATGCGCGCTAGATCATCGCCTGCCGCAGCAGCGTCTGCGACCACATTGGCCTGAGCTTGTTCGGGCCCGACCAACTCATCTTTGAGGTTAGAGATCCCGTTGGCGAGCAGCCGCGGAGAGTGGCGCTTGGTGTCCAGACCCATATCCTTGCCGATCATCAGCAGCAGGCGGCGTGAGTCGTCGGCGTCGTAGATGGAGAAGTTGGAGTTGAGCCCGGGCAGCAGCGCGGCCTGGTTGCGCAGGATCCGCACGCATGTCGAGTGAAACGTCGACACCCACATCGAGGACGCGGCGCGAGCCCCCACGAGCTGCCCGACGCGTTCCCGCATCTCTGCGGCGGCTTTGTTGGTGAACGTGATGGCCAGCACCTGACCTACCCCCACGTCACGCGCCGCCAACAGGTAGGCGATCCGCCTGGTCAAGACCGCCGTCTTTCCGGAACCGGCGCCGGCCACGATCAGCAGCGGAGAACCCTCGTGCAGCACGGCCAGGCGCTGCTGGGGGTTGAGGCCCTCAAGAAGCTCATCGGTGCCGGTTGCCACCGGCGTTGTTGCCGACGATGCCATCGAGGTCGCCGCAGACGCTGCCGACGAGGTTGCCGACGACCTTGCCGACGAAGTTGCTGCAGGAAGGGAAGTCATATGCACTCAAACCTACCGCTGCGGGGGGACACTCTTTGCGCTGGCACGGCCCGTAGTGGCACACTTACTGGGTGCTTACTGCGCAGCAGCGATTTTTCTACGGGTACCGGCCAGCGGTGCCCGTGGTCTAGCTGCTTCCTCCAGCCCCGCGGTCCGCTTCCGGATCCGGGGCTCTTCTCTTGTGCGAGGCCCGAAACCGGATGAGACCAGGTCCTTCACATAACGAGAATTCGGAGAACCATGACATGACAACAACGGAAACTCCCCACGTACCCGATATCCCGGATATCGGTGACCTGCGCAAGGAAATCGATCGACTCGACGCGGCGATTCTGGATGCGGTACAACGCCGAACCGAGGTCTCCCAGCTGATAGGTAAGGCACGCATGGCCTCCGGGGGCACCCGCCTGGTTCACAGCCGGGAGAT
>JBMYXJ010000440.1:0-3242 GCA_049608285.1 Mycobacterium sp.
ATCACGAGCAACTCGGCGAACTCCTGGAAAGTTTGATCGATGCCCTGATCGATCGCCTCGCAGCGGCCGACGGCATGGCCTGGTTCACGCGGTTTCTCGACTCGGGCCAGCTCGCCGAGAATGGGGATGTCCGCGCCGCCATGGCCATTTGACGGTGGCACCGACGTGGCACAGACAACGTGCGCTACCGCCGCACGGATCCTGCTAGAGGGCGAGGCGGGACAGCACTTCGCCGACGACTGCACCGGTAGCGATGTCGAGCTGTTGACCGGTAGCGAGGTCTTTGGCCCCAACGGTGCCCGCCTCGATGTCGCGGTCACCGGCCACCAGCGCCAAGGACGCGCCCGACCTATCGGCAGCTCGCATCGCGCCTTTGAGCCCGCGGTCGCCGTATGCCATGTCGACACGCACGCCGGCACCCCGAAGCGTTGCCGCCAGAGCCGCCAGTTCCAACTTGGCCCGCTCCCCCAACGGCACGCAATACACATCGACCCGGCCGGCGGTTCCCGCCGACTTTCCTTCCGCACGCAGCGCTAACAGGGTGCGATCAACACCAAGCCCGAACCCGATTCCCGAGAGATCTCGCCCACCGAGCTGGTGCATCAGCCCGTCATAGCGGCCACCGCCACCGATACCGGATTGCGCACCCAATCCGTCGTGCACGAATTCGAACGTCGTCTTGGTGTAATAGTCAAGTCCGCGCACCATCCTCGGGTTAACCACGTAGGGCACAGCCAACGCATCCAGATGCGCGAGCACCGTCTCGAAGTGTTCCTTGGCCGCGTCAGACAGATGATCGATCATCACCGGCGCGCCAGCAGTCATCTCCCGCACAGTCGGGCGCTTATCGTCGAGAACACGCAGCGGGTTCAACCGGACGCGGCTCCGTGTTTCTTCGTCCAGGTCCAGCCCGAACAGAAAGTCCTGCAGCAGTTCCCGGTATTGCGGCCGGCAGCTGTCATCCCCGAGCGAGGTGATCTCCAGACGGAACCCGTCCAATCCGAGCGAGCGAAACCCGGCATCGGCGACGGCGATGACTTCAGCGTCCAACGCGGGGTCGTCTACGCCGATCGCCTCCACACCGACCTGCTGCAGCTGACGGTAGCGGCCGGCCTGGGGCCGTTCGTAGCGGAAGAAAGGTCCCGAATAGCAGAGCTTGACAGGCAGTTGGCCGCGGTCCAGACCGTGCTCGATCACTGCCCGCATGACTCCCGCGGTGCCCTCCGGGCGCAGGGTCACCGAGCGATCGCCACGGTCGGCGAACGTGTACATCTCCTTGGAGACAACGTCAGTGGACTCCCCCACCCCACGGGCGAACAGGGCGGTGTCCTCGAAAACGGGCAACTCGATGTCGCCGTACCCCGCGAGCCGGGCCGCACCGAGCAGGCCGCCGCGCACGGCGACGAACTCTGCGGACTCCGGTGGCAGATAGTCGGGTACACCTTTGGGCGCCTGGAACGACGTGGACGGCGCAGCTTTAGTCACGAGTCAGACCTTCGAGGAAGGGGTTGGTGCGGCGTTCGGCGCCGATGGTGCTGCGCTCGCCGTGCCCCGGTAATACCAGAGTGTCATCGTCGAGCACCAGCAGTTTATTCACGATCGACTGCAGTAGATCACGACCGCTGCCGCCGGGGAGATCGGTGCGACCCACCGACCGGCGGAACAACGTATCGCCGGTGAAGGCCACAGAACGACCTGAAATGTCGGCAAGACCCGACATGCCCGACACCCCGATAGCACCTGCTCCGGCTTCCAGACCGATACCCCCGTCGACGCGATATACCACCGAACCCGCGGTGTGGCCGGGTGTGTGATCCACGACCACGGTCATGGCGCCCAGCTCGATTTTGTCGCCGTCGCGATCCAGCTCAATGACCTGCCCGGGCTCGCGAAACATCGCGCCGAACGCCATCTGCGCCAGCTTGGGACCGAAGCCCCTGATCGGATCGGTGAGCATGAAACGGTCAGCTGGGTGGATGTACACAGGACAGCCGTAGGTGTCGGCGACCTTCTGGGCCGACCACATGTGGTCGATATGGCCGTGAGTGAGCAGCACCGCCGCCGGCGTGAGGCGATGTTCGTCCAGAATCCCGCGCAGCGGACCCGTGGCCCGCTGGCCCGGATCCACGACGATGGCGTCCGCGCCGGCCCGAGGGGCCAACACGTAGCAGTTGCACGCCAACATGCCGGCCGGAAATCCGGTGATCAACACGGTTCCAGCTTCCCACGTCCACTTCGCGCCCCTGTTCCCGAGGGTCGCGGCACCGACGCCCAGCAACAGCTGGCACACTCGGTGCCGACCAGATCGAACGCGAGGAGGACACCGGCGGTGCCGACCAACGAACAACGGCGTGCGACAGCCAAGCGCAAGCTCGAGCGACAACTCGAACGACGAGCCGCCAACGAACGCAAACGCCGTCTCTACACGATCATCGGATCAGCGGTGGCCGCGGTTGTCGTGATCGGCGCCGTAGTGGCGACCATTGTGGTCACCAACCGTGATTCGGGCGGCCAGACCGCTTCGGCGACCAGCACAACCTCGAGCGCGCCGGAGACCCCACTGCCTGGCACCGGCGGACCGGCACAGATCGGAGCGCTGCCCGCCTTCCAAGCGCCGGAAGGGCTGGGCGCCGACTGTCAGTACCCCGCGTCCCCTACGGAGGCCAGTAAGCCCGCCGAGGCCCCGCGCAGCGGAAAGGTACCGACCGAACCAGCCCAGGTCAGCGCCAGCATGGCGACCAACCAAGGCAACATCGGCCTCCAGCTCGACAACGGCAAGTCGCCGTGCACCGTCAACAGCTTCGCCAGCCTGGCCCAACAGGGTTACTTCAACGACACCCCATGCCACCGGCTGACCACGAGCGAATCGTTGGCCGTCCTGCAGTGTGGCGACCCGACGGGCGTCGGTACTGGCGGTCCGGGATACCAATTCGTCAACGAATACCCGACCGACCAATACGCGCCGAATGATCCGAAGTTGATGGATCCGGTGACCTACCCGCGGGGCACGCTGGCGATGGCCAACGCGGGGCCAGGCACCAACGGTAGCCAGTTCTTCCTGGTGTTCCAGGACTCCCAGCTGCCGCCGAACTACACAGTGTTCGGCACCATCGACGAAACCGGGCTGGCGACACTGGACAAGATCGCCGCCGAAGGTACCGCAGAAGGTGGACCCGATGGCGCGCCGAAGGTCGACGTCAATGTGAAGTCGATCGCCCTGGATTAACCCTGAGTTAGTCCGG
>JBMYXJ010000441.1:0-3206 GCA_049608285.1 Mycobacterium sp.
CGGCATCGTCGACCTGGCCCAGAAAATGCAGGTGATGCGCCAGCGACCCGGCGTCGGCCCGCAGTGCGTCCTCATCGCCGCGCCCCACGACCAGGATCTGGATATCGGCAAAACGTTCGACGAGCGCGGGCAGCGCCTCGAGCAGGACGGCCATCCCCTTACGCGGCTCATCGAAGCGCCCAAGAAACAGCACAGTCTTTTCAGGACGCGGATACCCCGGCAGCGGCGGGGCCGAGGCGAACGATGCGACGTCGACCCCGTTGGGGATCTCGACGGCGTCGCTGCCCAGCGCCTCCATCTGCCAGCGCCGGGCCAGATCCGATACCGCGATGCGGCCGACGATCTTCTCGTGCATTGGTCGAAGAATGGGTTCGAACACCGACAAGGTGAGCGACTTCGTCGTCGATGTGTGAAAGGTTGCCACGATCGGGCCCTCAGCAATATTGAGCGCCAGCATCGACAGGCTCGGCGCATTCGGCTCGTGCAGATGCAGCACATCGAATTCGCCCTGCTGGAGCCACTTCTTCACTCTTCGGTGGGTGGCCGGACCGAATCGCAGCCTGGCCACCGACCCGTTGTAGGGAATCGGCACGGCCCTGCCGCCAGAGACCACATAGTCGGGCAGCGAGACATGCGCTTCGGCGGAGGCGGGTACGAGCACGCTGACCTCATGGCCATAGCCCCGCATCACCTCCGCAAGCTGCAGAATGTGTGACTGCACTCCACCGGGCACATCGAAGGAGTACGGACAGACCATGCCGATGCGCATCAGGCCCGCCGCCTCGTCATGCGGCTACCCATCTCACGTCGCCTCCAGCCGGGCCCTGCGCTCATCGGACAGGTCGGCTAGCCATTGCGGCTGCAGCATGTGCCAATCGGCGGGGTGCGCGGAAATATTTCGGGCGAACTGGTCAGCCAACGCCTGGGTGATGGCTGTGATGTCCCCCGAGGAGGTGTCCAGCTCCGGGTACACCCGAATGCCCCAACCATCCCCGTCGAACCAGCAGTGCGCCGGAAACAGCGCCGCGCCGGTTTGAAGGGCCAGCTTGGCAGGACCCGCGGGCAGCCGGGTTGGCTCGCCGAAGAAGTCAACCTGCACTCCGCTGCGGGTCAAGTCGCGGTCAGACATCAGACACACCACACCATTGTCGCCGAGCCGATCACACAACACGTCGAACGCCGACCGCTCGCCGCCCGAATGCGGCACCACCTCGAAACCCAGGCTCTCCCGGTAGGCAAGGAAGCGATGGTAAAGCGCCTCGGGCTTGAGACGCTCCGCGACAGTGGCGAACGTGCCGTAGTTCTGCGCCAGCCATACTCCTGCCATGTCCCAGTTGCCGCTGTGGGGCAGCGCCAACACCGCCCCGCGGCCATGCTCCTCCAGCGCTGACCACACCATTTCGATGTCCTGCACAGTCAACCGCTTGCCCAGCTCCGCGTGATCCATCGACGGCAACCGAAACGCCTCCCGCCAGTATCGGGCGTAGGAGGCAAGCGAAGCACGCATCAGCTCATCGGGTACCTGATCAGGCGCCACCCCGATCACTCGGGCCAGGTTCTTGCGCAGCTGCTCAGGTCCGCCATTGCGCGCCGCGAATTGCGAACCAGCAGTGAACGCGTTGCGCGCCACGAATTCCGGTGCAGCGCGCACCAGTCGCCAACCGGCTGCATACCCCCAATCGGTGAGCTGGCCACCCCAGGAGCCCCGGGACCGGGCGTGGGCGCCGCGGTCGCTGTTCGACTTAGCCGAGTGCCGGGTCATGGTTCGTCGGTCTCGGGTTTCTCGCTGTTGTCGGTCACCTGGAGCAGCTCCATCGCCCCGACCGACCTCCGCACGCTGTGCAGCCGCTGCCCTATCGTGACCACGCTGGCCACCGCGAGTATCCACATGGCGACGTCGAGCAGCCACGGCAGTGAGGCGAACGGAAGGGCGGAGAACGCCGCACCGGTCAAGATGATGACCAGCCGCTCGGGCCGCTCGATGAACCCGCCGTCGCCCGACAGACCGCTGGCCTCCGCGCGGGCCTTGATGTACGAGATCACCTGCGAGGACACCAGACAGATCATCGTCGCGACCACAAGTTCTGCGCTTTCGCGTCCGAAGGCAGCCCACCACAGCAGCCCGCAGAACAACGCGCCGTCGCTGATGCGGTCGCAGGTGGCGTCCAGAACACTGCCGAACCGAGTCCCGCCACCGCGTTCGCGGGCCATGGCACCATCAAGCATGTCGGCCAGTACGAAGAACGCGACGACTACCGCGCCCCAGCCGAGCCGACCGATCGGGAACAACGTCAGCGCGGCGAGCACCGCACCGGCGGTACCGAGGATGGTGACCGCATCCGGCGTCAGGCCTAATCGCAGAGCACCCCTAGCCAGCGGACGCGACAGCTTCACGTAGGCCGCGCGCGTCATCGGGTAAAAGTCACTCATTGCTGGTTGTCCCACTCAGTGGCCAACAACTGACGAGTGTCCCTCAGCAATTGCGGGATGACCTTGGAGTCGCCGATGATCGTGATGAAGTTGGCGTCACCGCCCCAGCGCGGCACCACATGCATATGCAGGTGCTCGGCGAGGCTGCCACCCGCCGATTGACCCAAGTTGAGGCCGACGTTGAATCCATGGGGTTGCGAGACTGATTTGATGACGCGAATCGCCTTCTGCGCGAACGCCATCAGCTCGGCGCCCTCATCGAACGTGAGGTCCTCCAGTTCGGACACCCTGCGGTAGGGCACCACCATCAGATGGCCCGGGTTGTACGGGTACAGGTTCAGCACGGCGTAGACCAGCTCGCCGCGAGCTACCACGAGACCGTCCTCGTCCGACATCGTCGGAATGTCGCTGAACGGCTCGGTGGCGGTTACCCGGCCCGTCTTCATCGGCGCCTCGGCGATGTAGGACATCCGGTGTGGCGTCCACAGACGTTGCAGGTGATCCGGGTCGCCGACGCCCCGGTCAACTATCGTGTCCTCCGGATCCACGTCAGCCCTCATCAGCTGGTTTGGTAACTACGAGTTCGGCGGTGGGCGTAGCGTTCTCCCGTCTCGCCACCCATTCCACAATGGCTTCGATCGCGTTGGCGCGCGGCACCCCGTTGATCTGGGTGCGGTCACCGAACCGGAATGACACGGCCCCGGCACTGACATCACGGTCACCCGCGAGCAGCATGAACGGCACCTTCTGGTTGGTGTGGTTGACGATCTTCTTGG
>JBMYXJ010000442.1:0-3204 GCA_049608285.1 Mycobacterium sp.
CGCTCGACGCGATCGAGGGCCTGGTGTTTGTTTCCCCGACCGAACCCGAAACACCCCAGCCGTGAATGTCACGCGATACATGCTGATTTGGTTCGCCGCCTTGCTCGCCGCGACGCCGGCCCGCGCGGTGGTTGTCGATGATGCGGACTGGATCGTGGTGACGCCGGGCGAGGTCGAGGTTACGGGCGGCGTCGAGATCGCTGAGGGCGTGTACGCCCCGACGCGGCGGGGCGGGGCGCTTGAGGTCGAGGCGCTGGTGCCGCTTGCGCTTATCAATGTCGCCAGCGTTGCCCATGACCCCGAGCAGCCCGATCGAGTGATCCGTCATGCCGTGCTGGGGCGCGAGGTCGCGTCGGCACGGATCGTGCGGCGCGGGCAATGGGAAGTCTGGATTGAGGGGGCAGACGAGCCGTACAGCAGCCACAACCGCATGGACACGGCGGCGGGTGTGCTGTTTGGGTTGATCGCTCAGGGCCACGACGCCCGCGTTGAAGCGCCCGAGCGGTTCGAGGCGGTGATTCAGTGGCGGACCATCATGCGCTACATCGAGCCCGCCGACGTGCCGGTGTTGCCCGAGGATGAGGGGGTGGTGGATTGACGAGAAGCCCCTCACTGAATCTCAGCACCGGCTTAATCAGGCGCTGCACCGGCTTGGCGCGGGATGGTTTACGCTCGTTGAGGTCTGCCGCTCGGCGGGCTTCGCTGTGCCCGCCAGCCGGAATATCAAGGCGCATGCCCGGGACTTGTGTGGTCGGGGTATCTGGGAGCGCAAGCGCATCCATACACCGGGGCGCGCGGGGGCGGTGCCCTACGGCTACCGCATCGCCGACCCCGAGGCGATCGTGCTCAGCGGCGACGCGGCGGCAAAAACAATCGACGGCTACGCGGCCGTTGTTGAACGGCTTTGGGAATGGTGCGATCGGCATGACCGCAGCTTCCGGCGCGAGATGATCGCGGCCATCGAACGGCACATGAAGGAAAGCAACTGATGAACCTCACCAACTACCTCCGACATCCCAACGTGCAGGCGCTGAGCGACGCGGTCGCGTCCGAGGGGTTTATGCTCCTCGCGGCTCACTGGTCGCCGGTGCCGGCCAACCGCGTGAAACAGTGGCTCGGGGCCAACGCGTTGCGTCTGCGGCTGACGGCGTGGCTTGACGCGGTGAAGCCGACGCTGCAGCCGCTCGACGCGGCTTGGATGTCTGACGCCGGGAACGCGGGGCTTGCGGCGATGGTCAACGGGGTCGAGGTCGTGATGACCGTGGCCGAGGGGGACTCGCTCGATCTTGCGCCCGGGGTGGGGAACCGGATGCTGTTGGAGGCGATGGCGGCGCACCCGCAGATCCCGCTGACCGAGGCGGACCGCGATGCGCTGCTGTCCGAGGCGCTGGCCCCGGGGTGGGTGTGGCCGACCGAGGCCGATGTGGCGTCGGCGCGGGCCGAGATTGAAGCCGAAGATGCGCGGCAGGTTCGCGAGGTGCGGCTGCGCGATGCGCACAACGCGGCGCTGGTGGTGATCGAGAACGGCGGCGACGACGCGGCGGTTGAGGCGGCGTTTGTTGGGGAGTGGAACAGCTAAGAGATGGCCTTCACCGAACGATATGTCGAAGTAGATGCCCCCGGCGGCGGTGACGGGTCGAGGGATCGGCCGTGGACCCTCGCGGAGGCAGCATCGAAAGCCGCACCTAGCGGTCGTGCTGTGATTAAGGCAGAACGTTAATGGCTTTGACTCAACGATATTGCGACCCCGATCTAGCGACCGGCGCGAACGATGGCACCAGCGAGGCCGATGCGTGGCAGTCGTTAGCGGCGATGGCGTCTAACTATGCCGCGGGCCAGCTTATCAACCTTAAGAAAACGGCATCGGATCACGATCCCGGCTCTGATGTCACGTTGGCTACGTCGGCCGGTGCAACAACACCGATCTACCTCCGAGCCTATGAGACGACACCGGGCGACGGTGGCTTGTTTCAGATGACCGGCTCATCTCGTTTCCAAATCACGGGCGACGCGATTCTGACTGAGGGCCTTCTCGTTGAAAGAACAAGCGGCGTTGGCGGTGCAGCCTTTAGCGTGACGGGTGACAATTGCTGGCTGTACCGATGTGAGGGTGATGGCACGGGCATGACGGGCAACAGCAACGGAATCTCGATCACCGATGGTACTGCGACATGCTGCCGTGGTATCGTTAACTCCTCATCAGCCACCTCACAAGGGATCAGTGCGACTCGGACCTGCCTCGAATCTTGCTGGGGTCAAGCGACAAACGGCAGATCATTTTTGTTTTCAGCCGCGTTTAGGCAGTTCTCGGTGGCGAGATGCATCGCGGTTGGCGATGGCACGGCAGGGTCATCGGGTTACTTCATCGACGGCATTAATAGCTCTGGGAGTATCGGATTTCAAGAATGTCTCGCTTATAACGTGGCAGATGGCTTCCATTTCGATGAGATGTCAGACATAAATGATGCGGCCTATGTCACGGCGATTAGGTGTGCGGTCTACAACGTAACAAACGGCTTCTACAACAATCAAAGCGGTGTTACGGAATCCACAGTGGGTTTGATCAACAACGCCATCGGCAATGCCGCTACCGCTCGCTACTCAGGTTTCGGCGACCTACCACTGCCCGACGACATCACGCTCGCCGCTGACCCGTTCGTCGATGCAGCCAACGGCGACTTCACGCTTAACGAGCGGTCGGTATGCCGATCAACATGGCCTACGACTGGGACACGATGCAGCCGATCGCTACGGCGTCTGGCGGCGGGGGCTCGACGGTCTACAAACAACTCGGGGAGGTGATCCGATGAATCATCCGATCGGCACCACGCTTGAGGTCGTGCTCAACTTCACGGGCGATGTCACTTCGCCCACGGGCACGCTGTACGTCAACGGGTCCAGTGTCGGGACGGTCGTGACGCTCTCGACGACCGGCGATCAGGTCGTGGCGTCGTGCTCGACCACGGGGCGATCGGTCGGGGACCGGCTGTATCTCAGCGTGGCGGGGACGGTCGGGGGCGGGAGCGAGACGCAGCGGTCAGCCCAGCGGACGATGGACGACCCGATGCGCGGCACCGAAGGCGCAAACACGGCCGCGCCGCTCGACGCCGCTGGCACCCGATCGGCGGTCGGTCTGACAAGCGACAACCTCGCCTCGATCATCAACGATTGCGCTCAAGGCTCGGTATGGACAGGAGCCCGGGC
>JBMYXJ010000443.1:0-3203 GCA_049608285.1 Mycobacterium sp.
GCGGCACGCGATGACCCCCCGCCGACTGTTCGACGCTCTCAGCGCCGGCGTCAGGGGCGTACTCCCGGTCGTCGCGGTGTGCGCTGCGGCCGGGGTGATCACGGCGATGACGACGAAGACCGGTCTGGGCGCACAGTTTTCCTCCGTGCTGGTCGGCGGAGTCAGCGCGATCACCGACAACCGCACGGCGATGCTGGCGCTGACGGCGGTGTTCGCCGCGGTGGCGCTGGCCGTGCTCGGACTCGCCATACCGGTGACAGCGTCGTTCGTCATCGGCTGGGTCATCATCGGTCCGGCCCTGCTTGCGCTCGACGTCCCCGCCCCCGCCGCCGCCATGTTCGTTTTCTACTACTCGGTGCTCTCAGAGGTGACGCCGCCGACTGCGCTGGCGGCCGTCGGTGCCTCGGCGGTCACCGGCGGTCAAGCGATCCCCACGATGTGGCAGACGCTGCGGTACGCCGCGCCGGCGTTTCTGGTTCCCATCGTGTTCGTGCTGACCGGACCTGGCGAGTTCCTGCTGGGGCGAGGGCCGGCATTCGGGGTGGCGTGGGCCGCGGCTGCGGCGTGCGCGGGGATCGCGGCGCTGTCCTTCGCAGTTGGTGGCTGGGCGCTCGGCGTCGGCGCTATGGGACCGGTCGCCCGGATTATCACCGCGATCGCGGCGGTACTGCTGCTGTTCCTGAATCCCGCTACGATCGCGGCGGGACTGGCGTGTCTGCTCGGTGCAGTTGTGTTGACCATCATCGACAAGAGGAGAACGACATGAGGAGTGCGGCCAGGGTCTTCGTGGCGCTGATGCTGACGGCTGTCGCGGCTACAGGTTGCGGCGGCAGGCAGGACGCACCCAATGCCGACTCGGGAGGCGAGATCACCTGCCTGGTCAGCTCCGACACGCGGGTGAGCATCGCCACGGGGAACGCGACGGGGGTGTACTTCTCGCTCGGAAACGCCTATGCGGAGCAGATCTCAGCCGCCACCGCCGGCGCAGTGAAGGCGACGGCCGCCGAGACCGGAGCGTCGGTGCAGAACATCCAACAGCTTGTCAGCGGGAGCTATCAGGTGGCGTTCTCGCTCGCCGACACCGCCGCCGATGCGGTCGAAGGCAAGGGTAGCTTCGACGGAGAAAAGCAACCCGTGCAGGCTATTTCACGTATCTACCCGAACTACACTCAGGTGATAGTCAAGACCGACAGTGGCATAAAGTCCATCGCCGACATGCGGGGCAAACGGATCTCCACCGGTTCGCCCGGGTCGGGCACAGAGGTCATCGCCAATCGTCTGCTGACGGCCGCGGGCCTCAACCCAGAATCCGATGTCTCCGCCCAGCGACTGAATTTGACCAAGACGGTCGACGGAATGAAAGACGGCGCGATCGACGCGATGTTCTGGTCCGGTGGTCTACCGACACCCGGGATCACCGACCTGTTGACCTCAGCTCGTGACGACGTTGCTTTCCTTGACATCACAGGACAACTGGCCGAGATGCAGAAGCTGAGCTCGGCCTACGAAGAAGGCGTCATCCCAGCCGACACCTACGGGCTGCCGGCCGACGTCAAGACCATCGTGGTTCCGAACATGCTGCTGGTACGTGAGGACTTCGACGCCAATCTGGCCTGTGTGCTCACCATGATTTTGTTCGAGCGCAAACAGAAGCTGGAGCAGGTGGTCAGCGCGGCCAAGGGCATCAGCCTTGACACCGCACGCCGCACCGACCCGGTACCGCTGAATCGCGGTGCCGAACGGGCGCTGAACGACTTGAAGGCCGCGAAGTAGCTGCGCGTCAGCGGATCTGCCAGCCGGCATCGTGAAACCGGCGGCATTCGGGTGTGGGGGAGGCTGCCGGCGTTACTATCGCCAGGTGTTATCGGAGGAACAACCCGCGTTATGTCGGGCGGCGAAGCTCGTCGGCGAGCCCCCAGGTGCAACGGTTTCCCGACGATGACCGACCTTCTCACATCGGAGAAGCGCCTGCCCGATGGGCGGACCATCGCCTACGTGGAGGTGGGCGATCCGGCTGGAGACCCGGTCTTCTACCTGCACGGCGGGCCTGGGTCACGCCTGGAGGCTGCGCTGTTCCACGACGCCGCCGAACGCCACGGAGTGCGGCTCATTGCGGTGGACCGTCCCGGGATGGGTCGCTCGACGTTTCTTTCCGGCAGAGCGCTACTCGACTGGCCGCGGGACCTGACGGCCCTGGCCGACGCCCTCGGGCTGGAACGTTTCGGCGTGATCGGCTGGTCGGGCGGCGGCGCATACGCCACGGTATGCGCCTACGCTCTCTCGGATCGGTTGAGTTGCTGCCTCAGTCTGGCCGGCTACACAAACTGGGCTGAACTGCCCGATGCGGCGCGGATGCTGCACTTCGCCGCCGACCGGATAGCGGTGGCCCTCGCTCGGTGGTGGTCGCCGACGTTGCGGGTGTTCTTTTGGATGATGAAGCTGAGCGCCCTATGGACGCCTAACGCCCTGATCCGATCGTTGCGCTCCACGGCCGGTTCAGCCGACCGGGCGATCCTCGCCGATCCGGGGTTTGTTGACTTTTTGATCTGCGATCAGCGGGAGGCGTTCCGGCAGGGAGGACGGGGGCCGACGACCGACGCCCTTGTCCACTATCGCGACTGGGGATACTGCCTGGCCGCGACCCAGGGCAGAGTCCACGTGTTTCACGGTACCGCCGACTCACAGGTGCCCATCGCCTACGGACGTCATCTCGCCGCTCACCTCCCCGATGTCGTGCTGCATGAGCTTGTCGGCGAAGGCCACCTCTTCCCAGCCAGCCATCAAGATCTCATCTTCGCTACCGCCCGATCCGAGCTATGAATGCAGGCCGATGGGGTCTGTTCACAGACGCCGTTCTGCGTCGGTTCGATAGCAGCCGCCGCCGTCGTCGGTTTCGCCTCAACTGAATTCGCCCTACAGTGGACCACGCGCTCCATCAACCCCGAGCCACATAACGGCTTGATCTGGGCCATCAAACGGGCCCCGTCAGTCGATAATCACCACGCCACGTGCTGATAGTGCGCGTAGTACCGTATGTGGCGAGACTGCCGCAAGGGCCGGCCCCATTGCTGAGAATGTCGCGAATATTGTTGTTCGGCAACGCGGCTCGTATCCTTTCAGCTACCACCAAAGCCTCCCTCGACGTCCGGAACGTTAGTTCCGGTGAAGGGGGCGTGGGTGAATCGGTGGATTCGCTCTCGGCA
>JBMYXJ010000444.1:0-3184 GCA_049608285.1 Mycobacterium sp.
CATGTCGGCATCTATATCGGCGACGGAATGATGGTGCATGCGTCCACCTACGGCATCCCGGTGCGGGTTGAAACCGTGCACAATGCGCCGATCTACAACGTTCGGCGGTACTAAGACGGCCCGCGCAGCAGACCGGCGTCGGATCGGCGCGGTTCTCGCGGCCGAGCTGATCTGCGGGGCATTTCTGGTGGGCGGACCCCAGACCGTCCCTCTCGGTCCGGCGGTTGCCGCTCCCTCGCCAGAGGTCGCGACCAGTGCCTCGTCGCGTGCGGTGACCATGCCGGACGGCCGGACCGCGCAACTTATCGATCTGGGTGCGGCTGGCGGGGCCGCGCTGCTCGACCGCCTTATCACCGAGCTGCCCGGTGCGGCCGACGCGGTAACCGCTTTCTGGGGTCCACAATGGCCTCGGGAGGTCGTCATCGCGGTGGCCGCGTCCCAAGAGCAGTTTGCGCTGTTGGCCGGCGGAGACTCCGGCATCGCTGCGACCACGACTTCTGACAGGATCACGCTTTCGCCGGGCGTCGCCGCGATCACCCCAACCGATCTTCGAATGGTGTTGCGGCATGAGCTCTTCCACTACGCGGCGCGTCACGATACCGCCGCCGATGCACCTATGTGGCTCACCGAGGGAGTCGCCGATTTCGTCGGCCGAACAGCGGCTGTGCAATCGCCGGCGTGGGACTCGGTGGCCCAATCGGGGCAACTGCCGACCGACGCTGAGTTGGTTAATGAGGGCCCCGGTCGCTCGGGGGCCTACGACCGGGCCTGGTCGTTCGCCTCCTATGTGGCCGACACCTACGGCGCCGACCAGTTGCGGGCGCTGTATCTTATGGCCTGCGGCCAGGGCCACCCAGATGTCGCTAACGCGGTCCGGAATGTATTTGGAATTGAGCTTCCAATGCTGCTTGCTGGGTGGCGCCAATGGCACAGCGGCTAATGGGGGACCGATGAGCGCTTGCGCGAAGAGGCGAGAGTACCGATGAGCGCTTGCGCGAAGAGGCGAGAGTACCGATGAGCCGGGTTCTCTTGGTCACCAACGACTTTCCCCCTCGCCGGGGCGGCATTCAGTCTTATCTTGAGGCGATGGTCACCCGCCTCGGCGGATCCGGGGTCTCGGGTGGCCACTCGATCACTGTGTACGCGCCGAAGTGGAAGGGATGCCCAGGCTACGACGCAGAAGCCGAGGCCGCCGGATACGACGTCGTGCGTCACCCGGGAACTCTGATGCTGCCTGAGCCGACGGTGGCGGCGCGCATGCGGCGGCTCATTGCCGAACGTGAAGTGGACACAGTGTGGTTCGGTGCCGCGGCGCCGCTGGCACTGATGAGCTCACTTGCCCGCTCCGCCGGAGCTGACCGCATCATCGCCAGTACGCATGGTCACGAGGTCGGCTGGTCGATGTTGCCGCTGGCGCGAAATGCGCTGCGCCGCATCGGTAACGACACCGACGTGGTGACCTACGTCAGTGCCTACACCCGCGGGCGGATCGCCTCTGCCTTTGGACGCAATGCGGCGTTGGAGCTGGTACCGCCCGGCGTGGACACCGATCGGTTCGTCCCCGATGAAGTCGCGCGTGCGCAACTGCGAGCCCGCCACGGCCTCGGAGGGCGCCCGGTCGTGGTCTGTGTTTCGCGACTCGTGCCACGTAAGGGGCAGGACATGCTGATTCGTGCTCTCCCGGCGATCAGGGAACGGGTGCCCGGCGCTGCGCTGGTCATCGTCGGCGGCGGCCCGTACCGGACATCGCTGCACCGTCTGGCAGAGACGTCAGGGATCTCCGAGCATGTGGTGTTCACCGATGGGGTGCCCGGTGACGAGTTGCCGGCTTACCACGCCATGGCGGATGTCTTTGCGATGCCGTGCCGGACCCGGGGGGCCGGCTTGGACGTTGAGGGTCTGGGCATCGTCTATCTGGAGGCGTCGGCGTGCGGGGTGCCGGTAGTTGCCGGACGTTCGGGCGGGGCGCCAGAAACAGTGCTGGACGGGGAGACGGGCGTCGTCGTTGACGGCTGGGACGTGGGTGGCATCGCCGGGGCTGTCGGCGATCTGCTCTGTGACCCTCGTGGCGCGGCGGCTATGGGTGCAGCCGGGCGCCGCTGGGTAGTTGAGCAGTGGCAGTGGAATCGTCAGGCCGAACGCCTGGCGCGGCTCCTTTAGTCCTTGGCGTAGAGCGCATCAATGTCGGCCGCGAATTTACCGGCCACGATCTTGCGCTTGACCTTCAACGTCGGGGTCAGCTCGCCGGTGTCTTCGGAGAAGTCGACCGGCAAGATGCGGAACTTGCGGATCTGTTCGGCCTTCGACACCGAGTTGTTGGCCTCGTTGACGGCCAGCTCGATCTCCGCGGTGAGGTCTGGATCGGTGGACATGTCAGCGACCGATGCGTCCGCATCCTTGCCCTTGCGTTCCTTCCATCCAGGAAAGGACTCCGGGTCGATGGTGATCAGCGCGGCGATGAACGGCTGGTTGTCCCCGACGCACATCGCCTGGCTGATCAGGGGATGCGCGCGCAGCCGATCTTCGAGCAGCGCGGGCGCGACGTTCTTGCCGCCGGCGGTGACGATGATCTCCTTCTTGCGGCCGACAATACTGAGGAATCCGTCTTCGTCGATCGCACCCAGATCGCCGGTGTGGAACCAGTCTCCGCTGAAGACCGCATCGGTTTCGGTCTGGTTGCCCCAATAGCCGCTGAACACCACGCCGCCCTTGACCATCACCTCGCCATCTTCGCCGAGCTGCATGCTGTTACCGGGGAGCAACTTGCCGACTGACCCCACCCGCAAGCCGCCCACTCGGTTCACGGTGATGGCCGCGCTGGTCTCGGTAAGCCCGTAGCCCTCGTAAATGCTCAATCCCGCGCCACGATAGAAGTGGCCCAGCCGTACGCCCAACGGGGCGCCACCGGAGATCGCGGCATGGCATTCGCCGCCGAGTGCGGCCCGAAGCTTGCTGTAGACGAGCTTGTCGAACACCGCGTGCTTGAGCTTGAGCAGCAGGCCGGCGCCTCCGGCGTCTTGGGCCTTGCTCCATTCGATCGCGACATCGGCTGCCGCTGCGAAGATCTTGCCCTTGCCGCCGTTCTCGGCGTTCTGTTCGGCGGTGTTGTACACCTTCTCGAACACCCGTGGCACGGACACCACCAGGGTCGGCTTGAACACCGCGAGCATCGGTACCAGATTTT
>JBMYXJ010000445.1:0-3184 GCA_049608285.1 Mycobacterium sp.
CCCGCCGGCTCCACTATGAGATCCGTACTGCACAAAGTCCTGATACGAGGTGGGGACCCAGCCAACTTGATTCATGTTGACATTGCTTGCTGGCTGACTCTCCTGTGCGGCCCAAACCTTGTCGGGGCCAATGATTCTACTCACCGAAGACGGTGGTTGAGGCCCCCACGGAGTCGACCCACTCCACACCAGATCCTTATAGGGCCCGCCGGCGGCAGTAAGCTGGCTGACCACAGTGTCATAGTCGTTGAAACCGTATGTTTTTCCATCTACAGCACCCGACCATTGGGCATGGTTGAGAGTGAACTTGAACTGAATCGGTAGCGACCATTCATCGATATAAGAAGTGTCGATGGTGTATTCGTGCCCGCCGTCGGCAGCGTAGAGGAAATATTCGAGGAAATTGTAGTTCAGGAAGGAATTGTCTGCGGTTAGTGTAGTTGGGTTAAAGGCATCAACGCCACCTGTCGACACGACAGGAAGGGCGAAGCCATTGCCGTCCTTGTCCGCTTCGACGATGTAGATCCGATTCTCCGGTGTGCCGATTGCACCTGTGCCAAGGGCAAGGGTTATCGGTGCACTGGACCCCTTCGCAACTTCAACAGGTTCGAAGCTCGAGTCGATACTGTAATCGCCGGATTTTGTGAGGTTGTAAACCCAGATCGATTTATCAGAGCTGTTATGCACGGTGATCGAAGGAGTCTGGACCGTATCGCCGGCTCCACAGCCGTCGGTATCGCAGAGCACCGGGGACTGAGCAACCGTGATGGTGGCCGTGGACGGATCTGGGGGCGTCGTCAGGCCAAGTCGATTCAGGAACGTAGTCAGGCCGGCGAAGAAGTCGCTGATCGGGCGGATATGCCACGGATTGGCCGCGCCGTTGTCCTTGGCGGCGACGCTGAAGCTGTCGGTGCCGCCGGTGCGCGCGAATTCGCTGTTGGGTACGTAAGTATAGGTTCCGCCGTCGGCGATGTGCACTGTCCCGTGTGCGGGCGCTCCGGTTACCACGTAGGTGATGGTGTCGCCGTCGGCGTCATGCCCACCGAGGTTGCCGGTACCGACCCCGGTGCCTGGATCCTGCACATGGGCGCTGGGGTTCAGCCGGGGAGCCGAGTTGAAGAAGGTGTAGTGCAGCCGTCGTAGGCCCACCCAAGCTCCGGCAATCAGATCAGGCACGGGGAATTGCGGGACCGGTAGTTCTGGCGCCAGAGCGCCCAGCCCAATCCAGGACAGGCCCTCGGTGAGGATGGCCCGCCAGGTCACCGGTTCGCTTACCCATGCCGCATGTTCCGGCCGGCTCGTAGGGCGCGGCATCGTGGCTCGGGTATCCGACGCCATCGGTTCGGCCGGGGCAGGTGGCGCTATGACGGCGCTCGCAGTCGCCTTCGAGGACGTGGGTGCGCCAACGCTGACCTCTGGTGAGTCGGAGTCCGAAAACTCGGGGGTAAACGCCGCAGGAGCCGAAGCTCGCGGCTGACCACCGGCCAAGACAGACTCGGAGCTTGCCTCAGTATCGTAGGTTCCAACTCCACCGGTGCCGGTAGCCGCGGGCTGGTATTCAGTTGGCGTCTCAGCCGGGCCGGCTGACGAATTTTCCTGCTCGGGTGACTGCTGAACTGGATCAACACCCGAGTCGGTATCTAGTGAGATCGAATCACCGTCATCTTCAGCGCCATCTAGTGAGATCGAATCACCGTCGTCCTGCCTCGTCTCTGTCGCGTCCTCCTCATCGGCGGACAGGTCCTGTTCAGGATTCCCCGAAGTGTCAGCGGAGCTGCCGTCCTCGTCAGCGGCCGGGCCGCCGGTGCCGGCCCCCGGTGAGGAATCCAAATCCGAGGACGGGTTGTCGGCTTGCGAGGAATCCGCACCCGAGGACCGGTTGTCGGCCCCCTGCGACGAACTTGTACTCGAAGAACCCCTGTCTGAGTCTGCCAGCGCCGTCCCTGGTGCGGCCGCTAAGGCCATACCCACCCCGGCAGCGACCGCGCCCGCCTGGAGCCAGCGCAGCACTGGCAAACTGCGAGCATCGCGACTGCGGCCGCGGCCCGAACGGCGATGACCCCGCTCGACCGACATGGCCCGACCTCCTTTTGACAGGTGAGAAGTCTCATTAAACTCTCCCAGCAAGTTCTGCGAAAGCAAATCCCACGCGCCCTGCAACCCGTCAGCGGCAAATCACGAGTGGGTGGCCGCAGGTACAGCCGTCCTGTGTTTCTACTCGGGCGGCGCAGGGGCGTATTGGATGTAGTGGCGCACCTGTCGGGCACGTTCGGGGCTGACGAGTCGTGCCACCAGGTGAAGCGCCATGTCGATCCCGGCCGACACTCCTGCGGCGGTGATGATGTCTCCGTCATCGACGAAGCGCTCGTCGCGCCGTACAGCGACGGTGGGGTCAAGTTCAGCGAGCCGGTCCAGCGAGGCCCAGTGCGTGGTTGCCGGTCGGCGGGAGAGCAGCCCTGCGGCCGCGTACACCAGTGAGCCGGTGCATACGCTGGTCATCAGGGGGACGTCGGCACGCTGGCGACGAACCCAATCCAGCTGGTCGTGATCCTGCAGCTGTGGCCGTGTGCCCTGGCCGCCGGGATAGACCAGCACGTCGAGCTTCGGGACGTCGTCGAAGCTGTGATGCGCCTGCAGCACAAGACCTTTGGCGCAGTGAACTAGACCACCAAAGCGGGACAGACACGAGACTGTGTAGCCATCTTCTGGATACGCGCCAGTCCACGCAGCGAGAACCTCCCAGGGGCCCACCGCGTCGAGCTCTTCCACGTCTGGAAACAAGACGATGCCAATATGTTTTGCCGCGGCCATGTGGAGAGTATGGCCTCAGATCGCTTTCCCCACGGCATTGCATTCGAGAAGAGGGAGCCGCTAGATTTCGCGAATGGTTCCGGAGTGGCACCTCGGACCGGTCGCGGTGCCAGTGCACGGCCTGTTCGTTGCGCTCGGCGTGCTGGCCGCGTCGTTCGTATTCGCCGCCGAGGCTCGCCGTCGCGGCGCGGTGAACGAGCAGTCCCTTGTTGCCGTCGCGGGGGCACTTATCGGCGGAGCGGTGGGCATGCGGCTCTCGGGATGGGCGCAGCACCTTGATTTCGGCTCCAACCTCAGCGTGGCCGAAGCCTGGCAGTTCGGTTCGCGGAGCATTCTCGGCGGGTTGCTCGGGGCGTATCTGGGAGTACTGATC
>JBMYXJ010000446.1:0-3181 GCA_049608285.1 Mycobacterium sp.
CCTCCTAGCGATCCCGGCCATCCTTCCCAGCTCTCTGTCTGAGCAAAACGGCGCCAAGATCTGGATTCAGTTTCCCGGCTTCTCGATTCAACCCGCGGAGTTCTCAAAGATCCTGCTGCTGATCTTCTTCGCCGCCGTACTGGTGTCCAAGCGCAACCTGTTCACCAGCGCCGGCACCCACGTCCTGGGCATGGACCTACCCCGGCCCCGCGACCTGGCTCCGCTGCTTGCCGCATGGATCGCCTCGGTCGGCGTGATGGTCTTCGAGAAAGACCTGGGCACCTCGCTGCTGCTCTACGCATCGTTCTTGGTGATGGTGTACATCGCCACCGAACGGTTCAGCTGGGTGGTCATCGGGTTGGCCCTGTTCGCGGCAGGAAGCGTTGTGGCCTACTTTCTTTTCGGCCACGTCCGGAATCGGGTCCAGACCTGGTGGGACCCGTTCGCTGACCCAGAGGGCGCCGGCTACCAGATGATGCAGTCCCTGTTCAGCTTCGCCACCGGCGGTATTTTCGGCACCGGACTGGGCAATGGACAACCCGGTACCGTGCCCGCCGCGTCCACCGACTTCATCACGGCGGCGATCGGCGAGGAGCTCGGTTTAGTGGGGCTGGCCGCTGTGCTCATGCTCTACACCATCGTCATCATTCGCGGTCTGCGCACTGCGATCGCCGTGCGTGACAGCTTCGGCAAACTGCTCGCCGCGGGACTAGCCACTACCCTGGCGATCCAGCTGTTCATTGTGGTGGGCGGTGTCACCAACCTGATTCCGCTGACCGGTCTCACCACCCCCTGGATGTCTTATGGCGGGTCATCTCTGGTGGCCAACTACGTGCTGCTGGCCATCCTGGTCCGCATATCGCATGCCGCTCGCCGGCCGTTCGGTACCGGGCCGGTCCCCCCGGCGCCCATCGCTGCAGCTAGCACCGAGGTGATCGAGAAGGCATGAACACCTCGCTCCGCCGCATCTCCGTCATGATCATGGGCCTGGTCGTGCTGCTGCTTGCCAACGCGACCCTGACCCAAGTATTCACCGCCGACAGCCTCCGCTCGGATCCGCGCAACCAGCGGGTGTTACTCGACGAGTACTCTCGTCAGCGCGGCCAGATCTCGGCGGGCGGACAGCTGCTGGCCTACTCGGAGCCGAAGCAGGGCCGGTTCCGCTTCCAGCGCGTCTACCCGGATCCCATGGTCTACGCGGCCGTCACCGGGTTCTACTCGCTGAGCTACTCGAGCACCGGACTGGAGCGTGCCGAGGACACCATTCTCAACGGATCCGACCCACGTCTATTCGGTCGCCGTCTCGCCGATTTCTTCACCGGCCGTGACCCCCGAGGCGGCAACGTCGCCACCACGATCAATCCTGCAGTGCAGCAGGCGTCTTGGGCTGCACTGCGGTCGGGCTGCGACGGGCCGTGCGATGGCGCGGTGGTGGCGCTGGAGCCGTCCACCGGAAAGATCCTGGCTATGGTGTCGTCGCCTTCCTATGACCCGAACCTGTTGGCCACCCACGATATCGCTGAGCAGACGACGGCGTGGGCAGCGCTGCGAGACAACCCCGGCTCACCACTGCTGAACCGGGCAATCTCGGAGACCTACCCACCAGGCTCCACCTTCAAAGTCCTCACCACTGCGGCGGCCCTCCAGGCCGGGGAAACCCCGGACGCCGAGCTGACCGCGGTGCCGGCGATCACCCTGCCGAATAGCACCGCGATGCTGGAAAACTTCGGTGGCGAACCGTGCGGCGATAGCCCGACCACAACCTTGAGCTATGCATTCGCCCATTCCTGCAACACCGCCTTCGTGCAGCTGGGTATCCACACCGGCGCCGAAGCACTGCGCTCCACGGCGCACGCTTTCGGGATCGACGTCGTGCCCGCGCCCATTCCTTTGCAGGTGGCCGAATCCACCATCGGTCCGATCGTCGATGATGCGGCGCTGGGGATCTCGAGCATTGGCCAGAAGGATGTAGCGCTAACGCCCCTGCAGAACGCGATGATCGCGGCAACCGTCGCGAACAAAGGGATCACGATGCAGCCGCATCTGGTCGAAAGCCTGATTGGGCCCGACCTCGTCAACATCGCGACCACCGCACCGAGCACAGTGCGTCGAGCGGTGCCGGCGCAGGTCGCCGATACACTCAAGGAATTGATGGTCGCCGCCGAGCAGGTGACTCAGCAGGAGGGAGCCCTCGCCGGCGTGCAGATCGCATCCAAGACCGGCACTGCAGAGCACGGCACAGACCCCCGCAACACCCCGCCGCATGCCTGGTACATCGCGTTCGCGCCCGCGCAGGCCCCCAAGGTTGCGGTCGCGGTACTGGTCGAAAACGGCGGGAACCGGCTTTCGGCGACCGGCGGCGCAGTAGCAGCCCCCATCGGCCGCGCAACCATCGCAGCAGCATTGCGGGGGGCCTCATGAGCCCGCGAAGGCAACCCCGAGTGAGGATCGCAGCGCGGGACGAGCGCGGACCAGTGGGCCCACGCCCGAAGGGTAGGGGACGAGTGGGAGGCGAACCATGAGCCCCCGCGTAGGAGTGACCCTGTCTGGCCGCTATCGGCTGCAGCGACTGATCGCCACCGGCGGCATGGGCCAGGTCTGGGAGGGCCTGGACTCCAGGTTGGGACGACGCGTCGCGGTCAAGATACTCAAGGCCGAGTACTCCACCGACGGCGAGTTCGTCGAGCGCTTCCGCGCCGAGGCGCGCACGGTGGCGATGCTGAACCACCCGGGTATCGCCGGGGTGTACGACTACGGCGAGACCGACATGGACGGCGAGGGCCGCACCGCCTACCTGGTTATGGAACTGGTCAATGGTGAGCCGCTGAACTCGGTGATCAAGCGGACCGGGCGGCTCTCGTTGCGGCACGCGCTGGACATGCTCGAGCAGACGGGCCGAGCGCTGCAGGTTGCCCACACCGCCGGGTTGGTGCACCGCGACGTCAAACCAGGCAACATCCTGATCACCCCCACCGGCCAGGTGAAGCTGACCGACTTCGGCATCGCCAAGGTCGCGAGTGAAGGGGGTGGCCTCACGATGACGGGCACCACGATCGGGACTCCGTCGTACATGAGCCCCGAGCAGTGCGAGGCGAAGGACGTCAGTGGGGCGTCGGATCAGTACTCGCTCGGTATCCTCGCCTTCGAGATGCTCACCGGTCAGTTGCCGTTCGAAGGCAAG
>JBMYXJ010000447.1:0-3176 GCA_049608285.1 Mycobacterium sp.
CCGGTAGGCGGAACGGCCTGCAGGTTCTGGTTGTAGATACCGTGGGCCTGCACCGATTCCTTCAGCCGGGACCAATCCTCTTGTGTTGGAATACGAATACCGGCCTCAGCGAACAGCTCGCGGACCCGCTCAGTAGCCGGCTCCCACACTTTGTCGGTGTACTTGTCGAAAAACTCACCCGAGGCGTACTTCGAGCGCTCGAAGCCACCGAAAGCCCTACCCCGCTCGATCGCAATGTGATTCGACGCCCGCAGAGCGTGATACAACACCGTGTAGAAGTACATATTGGTGAAGTCCACACCCTGTTCGGAGCCGTAGTGGATCCGCTCGCGCGCCAGATACCCGTGCAGATTCATCTGCCCCAGGCCGATAGCGTGGGAGTCGTTGTTGCCTCGCTCGATCGATGGCACCGACGTGATGTGAGTCTGATCCGACACCGCGGTCAACGCCCGGATCGCGACCTCGATAGATTGCGCGAAGTCCGGCGAGTCCATCGCCTTGGCGATGTTGAGAGAGCCGAGGTTACATGAGATGTCCTTGCCCACCTTGGAATAGGACAGATCGTCGTTGAACTCCGATGGAGTCGACACCTGCAAGATTTCCGAGCACAGGTTGGAATGGGTGATCTTGCCATCAATAGGATTGGCCCGGTTCACCGTGTCCTCGTACATGATGTACGGGTAGCCCGATTCGAACTGGAGCTCGGCGAGCGTCTGGAAAAATTCCCGCGCCTTGATCTTGGTCTTGCGTATCCGCCCGTCGTCGACCATCTCGTAGTACTTCTCGGTGACCGAGATATCAGCGAATGGCACGCCGTAGACACTCTCGACGTCGTACGGCGAGAACAGGTACATGTCCTCGTTCTTCTTGGCCAGCTCGAACGTGATGTCCGGGATCACCACGCCGAGGCTCAGCGTCTTGATCCGGATTTTCTCGTCGGCATTTTCCCGCTTGGTGTCCAGGAATCGGTAGATATCGGGGTGATGCGCGTGCAGATACACCGCACCAGCACCCTGGCGCGCCCCAAGTTGGTTGGCATAGGAGAAGGAGTCTTCGAGCAGCTTCATGATCGGGATGACACCCGAGCTCTGGTTCTCGATGTTCTTGATCGGCGCGCCGTGTTCACGAATGTTAGTCAGCAACAACGCAACTCCGCCGCCGCGCTTGGACAGCTGCAGTGCCGAGTTGATCGACCTGCCGATGGACTCCATGTTGTCTTCAATGCGAAGCAGGAAGCAACTCACCGGCTCGCCGCGCTGCTTCTTTCCCGAATTGAGGAATGTCGGAGTGGCCGGCTGGAACCGGCCGTCGATGATTTCGTCGACCAGCTTCTCAGCCAGTTCTGTGTCACCGGCGGCCAAGGTCAGCGCCACCATGACAACCCGGTCCTCGAAGCGTTCGAGGTACCGCTTACCGTCGAACGTCTTCAGCGTGTAGCTGGTGTAGTACTTGAAGGCACCTAGGAACGTCGGGAACCGAAACTTCTTGGCGTATGCGCGGTCCAGTAGCGACTTGACGAAGTTACGCGAGTATTGGTCGAGCACCTCGCGCTCGTAGTAGTTCTTCTGAAGGAGGTAGTCGAGTTTCTCGTCTTGGTTGTGGAAGAACACCGTGTTCTGGTTGACGTGCTGCAGGAAGTATTGATTGGCAGCTTCCCGGTCCTTGTCGAACTGAATCTTGCCGTCGGCGTCGTACAGATTCAGCATCGCGTTCAGCGCGTGGTAATCGAGCTCGTCCGCCCCGGAAAGATGCGCGGAGTGCACGCCGGTGGTTACAGGCTCTGTAGCTGTGACGGTTGGTGACACGTCTGTTCCTTCCAGAAGTTTTCTAAGCCCGCACGGACGGCTTCGACGTCCTCCGGGGTTCCCATCAGTTCGAAGCGGTATAGGTACGGCACCCCACATTTGCGCGAGATGACATCGCCCGCGTAGCCGAACTCCGCACCGAAGTTGCTGTTTCCCGCGGCGATGACTCCGCGGATCAACGACCGATTGTGTTCGTCGTTGAGGAACGCAATGACCTGCTTGGGCACATAGCCGCCGCCGTTGACATCCGGGGTGGCCCGCCCACCCCCATAAGTGGGTAGCAGCAGAACGTAGGGCTCATCGACATCGATTTGCCCATGCAGCGGGATCCGGGTCGCGGGTAAGCCCAACTTCTCTACGAAACGATGGGTGTTTTCAGACACGCTCGAGAAGTAGACGAGGTTGCTCATCGAAAACCCCTTCAGTCCTCTGTTGTCCTTCCGGGCACCCGCTTGGCACTGACCCTCAGGCCGTCACCGCGACCGCACCGCTGAGTGACTTGATCCGGTCGGGCCGGAAACCCGACCAGTGGTCACCGCCGGCTACGACCACGGGTGCCTGCAGGTAGCCCAGCGCCATGACGTAATCGCGGGCCTCGCTGTCTAGGCTGATATCGACCGTCTCGTAGGCGACGCCCAACTTGTCCAAAGCCTTGTACGTGGCATTGCACTGCACACATGCGGGCTTGGTGTACACGGTGACGGGGGACGGGGCGGACTGAGTCATCTGCGGTACGGCTCCTCTACGGGACGTGGATGGTACGAGGACTGGCAACTGGTCAGATGGTGCATGCCGCTAAGTTTCAGCGACCCGCAGGCCTCCACAATTCCGGGCCGCCCGGGCCGCGATCCGGGGTGTGGGAAAACTCACATCGCCGGTTCTCTTGGCTCCGGCCGACCTCCGCATCCTGGGGGTCTGTCGGTGTTCAAAACACTACACCTGGTGTCCGACAATCAGGCTTGATACAAGATGTTCCGAATAACATTCTTGAAACTCCCAGGTCGTAAGCATGAGCCCGCCGGTCCGTACGGCGTGTCGTACGTCACATCTACGCGTGTCGCCCGAAACGGCCTACGACCCACTCGGTCCACCTGCACCCAAGGACACCATCGCGGTCATACTTTGGCGATTTAGCTACCTCCAGCAAACTTCCCGACGGCTGGTTCACCTACCCGCTCGGGGTGCCCTGTAACTCGTCGCCCCATATTCAACGCCTCAGCCGACCTCGGCGATCAGTCTGCCAATCACCCTGCCCAGCTGCTCAGGGACCTCAGGGTGCTCGCGCGGATGCTTGCCGTTCAGCGACGTCGCCGGGATGGACAGCTTGACCCCCTCGACGGTCCGCGAGCCCGCCAGGCCAAACGACTTGCG
>JBMYXJ010000448.1:0-3174 GCA_049608285.1 Mycobacterium sp.
GGGGCCCGTAAACGACGTCGCGCTCGACCACCACCCAGCCTGCCCGTGCAGCGCACACGAGCAGTTCGAGTGGATAGCCAGAGCGCCGGTCGGACACCTCGAGTGACAGCAGCGCCTCCCGACGCGCCACCCGCATCGGCGCGATGTCGTGGACGCGCAGGCCATATCGGCTGCGCAGCCGCCAGCACACCGCCGCGGTGCCCAGCCGGGCATGCCAGGGCCAGCGCAGACCGGGTGCCGCGCGGCGCCGCCCGATCGCCAGGTCGGCGCCGCGTTCGACATCGTCGACCAGAGCGGGAAGCTCGCCGGGATCCAGCGAGCCGTCGCCATCCAGGACCGCCACGATCGGCGTCCTCGCCGCCACTACACCCGCGTGCACCGCCGACCCGTAGCCCGGTCTGAATTCGGTGACAACCTCGGCGCCGTAACGGCGCGCCACTTCGGCCGTACCGTCTGTGCTGTTGTTGTCGACCACCAGAGCCGAGTACCCGACTGGTAGGGCCGCCAGGACCCCGGGCAGCGAGTCCGCCTCGTCGAGGCAGGGCAACACCACCGTCACCGGGCATGTGGGCATAGACATGGAGGTTAGGTGATTCGGCCCTGGTGAAGCCAGTGCCCGGGGGGTGACGAATCAGTGACGTCAGGGTGCAGGGGCATGCGGCTAACCTCAGTGTTGTGACCCGAGTATTGATTGCCGACGACGACGGTGTCGTCCGCGATGTGGTGCGGCGATATCTGGAGCGCGACGGACTCGACGTGTCGATCGCCCACGATGGGACTGAGGCGCTGCGACTGCTCGGCACCCAGCGCATCGATGTGGCCGTGCTGGACGTGATGATGCCCGGACCAGACGGACTTGCGTTGTGCCGCAGCCTGCGTCGCGGCGGCGACTACACATTACCGGTGATCCTGCTGACCGCACTCGGCGAGGAAGGGGACCGGATCGCCGGGCTCGAGGCGGGCGCCGATGACTACCTGACTAAGCCGTTCAGCCCGCGTGAGCTCGTCCTGCGGGTCCGATCGGTACTACGCCGCTCTCCCTCCCCCAACGGTGTGCTGCCCATCGATATCAAGGCCGGCGACCTTACGTTGTCGACCGCATCGCACATCGTCACGATCGCAGACGAGCCGGTTAGCCTCACCAATCGCGAGTTCGATCTGCTGCTGTTCTTCCTCACCCACACCGATACCGTGTTCACCAGGGAAGACCTTCTGCGGGAGGTGTGGCACTGGAATTTCGGCGATCTGTCCACGGTGACGGTGCACGTCAAGCGGCTGCGCTCCAAACTTGGCGAGCGACATCAGGTGCAGACCGTGTGGGGCCGCGGCTACATGTGGGCCTCCAAGAACCCAACCACAGGGCCCCCGGATGCCCCCGGCTGATTTCTGGGAGATTGTCGGTTGGGCGCTGGCCTGCTCTATTCCCGTGGTCCTGGCGGGCGCCATAGTCATTCGGGTGGCACGGTCGTGGTCGTTGGCGGTGAGCATGGTGGTCCTGGTGCTGATTCCGGTGCTGGCGACGTTCACCGGGGTGTTGGGCGCCAGCGGGTTCATGGTCACCGGGACCTTCGAGCAGACAGCCGTCGTGCTGGTCATCGTGTCGATAGTGACGGTCCCCGCGGCGGTGATGCTGGGCCGCTATCAGGCGCGACGTACCGTCTGGGAAGCCGAGATCCGCGACTCGGAGCGGGCTGCCGAGCAATCGCGTCGACGCCTGGTGGCCTTCGTCAGCCACGATCTGCGTACCCCGCTGGCAGGCATCCGTGCGGTATCGGAGGCGATCGCCGACGGTGTCGTCCCCGAGGACGAGGTGCGCGTGCACGCCAAACACATCGAGCACGAATCAGTCCGGCTCTCTGAGATGGTCGACGACCTGTTCGAGATGTCGAAGATCAATGCCGGGGCGCTGATCCCATCTTTCGACAAGGTCGCGCTCGACGAGGTGGTCGATGACGTGCTCGCCGCGCACCGGATTGCCGCCGAGCGCGCCAGCGTAGCGCTGCGGGCCGATCTTCCCAAACAACCTGTGCGGGTGCTCGGCAGTGATCGCGCGCTAGCTCGAGTGCTGTCAAACCTGGTGGCCAATGCTATTGCGCATACCCCCGCAGGCGGCAATGTCGAGCTGGCGCTCGGCGCCGACGAGAGCAGCGCCTGGGCCCGCGTCGACGACACCGGTGTCGGCATCGACGAGGCAGACCTGCCGAAGGTCTTCGACGTCGCCTACCGCGGATCGAATAACCGTGTCCCGCGCGCGGATTCGTCGCTGCCAAGCGGCTCGGGCCTTGGATTGGCGATCGCCGCGGGGCTAGTTCAGGCCCACCGTGGCACGCTGTCGGCGCACAACCTCCCGACCGGTGCGCGCTTCGAGGTACGCCTGCCGCTGGCCAGCGACTGAAGCTACCGAAGCGAGCGTGCACCCTTGGTGTTGGCAGGGCCGCGAGGGCGGCCACGAATGCTCAGGGCCGAAAATCAACCCGGAAGTGAGTCGTTCAACCGCTCGGCCGCGGCAAGGTAGTCCTCGATGAACTCCCGAACCACCTCGCGCGCAGGGCTCACCTTGTTCATCAGACCCACACCCTGCCCGACGAAGTAGGTGGCCAACGCCTGGGCTCCCTCGTGCCCCTGGGACGCCAGCACGTCGATCCGGCGGATCACCGGCTCGCACAGCATCGACTGCAGCGGCAACGGCAACGGGTGCTGTCCGCCGGCGTTGGGTGTCCAGGCGTTCGTCCAGTCCGATACCAATTGACGCGACGGCTTACCCGTGCGGCCTGCCGAGCGAACGGTGTCCCGGGAGGTGGCGGCCAGCATCTTGGCTACAGTGTGCGGCGCCGTCTCGGCCTCCTCTGTGGTCAACCACACCGAACCGGTCCACGCGCCCGCCGCCCCGATCGCAACCATGCCGGCCATCTGCCGGCCGGTGACGATCCCACCCGCGGCCAGTACGGGGACGGTGCTGCCGACCGCCGCTAGGGCGTCCAATACTTCGGGCACCACGACCAGCGTGCTGACCTCGCCGCAATGACCGCCGGCTTCGGTGCCCTGCGCGACGATCAGGTCCACCCCGGCGGCGACCTGTTTGACCGCGTGCTCCTTGGCGCCAACCAGGGCGGCCACCGGGATGCCATGTTCCTTGCCGGCCTCGATCATGTAGTTCGGCGGTACACCCAATGC
>JBMYXJ010000449.1:0-3170 GCA_049608285.1 Mycobacterium sp.
CCTCGACCATCTGGATCTGGCCGCTCTTAAGCAGGATCGCGCCCACGTCGCCGTCGCGGTTGCGGCTGCGCACCACCAGGCGCTCGAGCTGCGGGCCGGTGAACTGGCCGCGCGACTCGGGTTGTTCATGCCACCAGCTACGCCACAGCTCCTCGGCGCGTTTGTTGAACTCCGGGTCCGGCGTCGTGGCCTGAAGCTTCATGCCCGAGCCCACCACGTTGTCGACGGCGCGGCTGAGCATGGACGAGCCCAGCACGTTGTCACGCTCCAGCCGCCGCGACCGGTCGCGCAGCCTGGCCAGCGTCAGCTCGTCGGGACCCGACTCGCCGATGGCCAGGGACGTGGTCGATTTATCCAGCCGGCTGTTCGTCGCGCCCCTGTACCCCCCGGAGCGGCTGGAAGTGAACGCCAGGGCCTCTTGGTGGTACGCGCGCCAGGCCAGGCGGTTCGACGCCCACTTGGGTGATACAAACCCGGCCACGCGGTCGAGCCAGTTGAGGTTGACCTTTGAGCGGTTCGCCATGGCTAAGACGCGTCCCCGAGCCGGGCCTGGACGATGCCGTCGCCGTGCGTATCCGACGCCGCCTCGATCCTGCCCTCGAGCCGCTCGATCGTCTCCCACAGCGAATCCAGATCAGCCCGCGTGAGCGACCGTCCACCGATGGAGTACGACTGGCCCAGGGTGATCGCGGCCACGGCGGCGCGGCACAGCTTCAGGAGCTCGGCGTCCGTGAACGCCTGCACGCTGTCAACGTCAATCGTCATGGCTGGCTAGTAGCGCCCCTTGTAGCCGGTGGCCCATCCGGGCCCGGCGGTCGGTGGTGTCAATGGCGGCGGCGCTTGGGCCGCGTCGGTTTCGTCGAATAACGCGGCCTGGTTGATGAACGCCGCGCCCACCTGGTAGACCTCGCAGTCCCAGTAGTGGTTGGCCGCGCCGCTGGACACCGGCCGCCACAGCTCACGACGCTTGGCCCGGTCGAACACCTTGTGCTCACTGGCCATCTGCCGGCAGTAGTCGTCGCCCACGTCCTTGTGGGGCATCCACCGCGACGTATCCTCGTCGTGGATCAGCTGGCTGAGCATGTCCTTGAACAGGTGCGTGCGCAGCGTGGTGAGCATCAGCCCGTTGGGCTGCTTGTTGACGCTGTAGGCCTTGCCCGTCTCGCGGCTGGCGCCCTGCAGAGGCGCGACCCGGGCAGGCTCGGACAACGCGAAGTCGTAGACCTGGGCCGTGCGGTGGCCCTGGATGTCGATGTACAACGCCTGAGGGCTGACCAGCTCGCCCGTTACCTCCATGGGGAACGACCGGTCGAGGCACTCGGCCTTGAGCTGCTCGAACGAAACGGCCACGCCGCAGGCGACCAGGGCCGTGCGGTATTTCGGGCCCCAGGCTCGCACCACGTAGTAGAAGTGGTCCTTCTGCGTGTCGGCCGTGGCCAGAAGCAAACAGCACCACGGCGGGACCACCCCGGGCTCGCCGGCCCGCAACGCCTTGTCGCGGATCAGGCCAGGCTTGGTCGACGCCAGCTGAACCTCGAACGGCTCGGCTAACCGGCTGTTGCGGAAGTCCATCATGTCAGCGGGGCTGCCGCGGGCCTTGAGGAACTCGCCCGCCAGTTTCGAGAATTTCACCCATGGGCTGTAGATCGCGTTGAGGTGGAAACCCACCTGACGCGTGACGCGTTTTTCGCCCACGACCACCCCGTCGGGCCGGACCACCTGGTCGGAACCCACCCAGCGGCCAAGCCGCAGCATCTTGGGCTTGTGGCGGTCGCGGATCTGCTTGAGGCAGTGCACGCACTCGTACCAGGCCAGGTCGCCGGCGGCGATCGCCTCGGCGGCGCGGACACGATCGGATTCGGGCTTCGGCCACTTGACCTGCGGCCACACCAGCCGCTGGTAGCCGCCGCAGTGCGGGCACGGGACCCAGTAGTGACGCTGGTCGCCGCAACGCTCCCACTGACGCCAGATCGAGCCGTCACGCGTCGTGGGCGTCGAGCCGATCATCGTGCGTGAACGGTGCAGGTACGTCTCGAGCCGCTTGAACGCCAGGGCGATCGGGTCGGCCTCACGCCCGGCGAACGGCGGGTATTTATCGACTTCGTCGCAGATCAGGTAGCGGCACGGCCGCGACGCGAGGCTCTGAGCCGACCCGGCCCAGCCCGTGTAGATCGTCATCGTGTCGAGGTTGATGACGCTTAGCTTGTTGTCGGCCGGCCTTCGGCTGGCGTGGGCGGCGAGCCTGGGCGTCTCGGCGATCAGCGGCTTGATCCGCTCCTCGAACGCGTCGCGGGCGCTCTGCTGGTTGGGCATGACCAGCAGGCACGGGCCGGGGTCCTGGTCGATCCAGTACCCGATGAGGTTGCGCGTCGCCTCGCTGAACCCGACCTGCGTCGGCTTCAGGAACACGACCACCTCGACGCCCGGCTCAACCAGGGCGTCCATGATCCCCTTGAGGTACGGGACCCGGTCGTTGCGCCACCAGCCCGGCTCGGCGCTGACCGAGGACGGCAGGTATCGGTGCTTCTCGGCCCAGCCCGATGGGGTCAGCCGCTTGGGCGGGCGCGCCGCGTCGTAAAGCGACCTGGCCGCGTGGTCAATCAGCGGGCTGGGGTGTGCCGTGTTCATCGGCCAGGGCGTTCAAGGCGTCCACGATCCGGTCCTCGATCGCACGCTGCAGCTCCACGGCGATGTCCGGGAACAGCACGGCCACCGACGCACCGATCGTCATCATCCGGTTGCGGAAGATCGTGCCCTGCTTGACCCATTGGCGGCGGACTTCATCGGCGTCGAGCAACCGGCCCTGTTCGCGTTCGACGTAGATCTCGTGCTTGCGGGCCAGGGCGTATTCTTTACGCATACGCGCCGCGTCGAGGCTCTTGGGGCCCTCCTCTTTGGGTCGGCCCACCTTGCCGGTGATCCCCTTGGATTCCATCCAAGCGGCGACCTCGGCCTCGTCGTAGAGGTTGGCTTTGCCTTTTTTACGCGTGCATGGCAGACCCTGTCGGGACCATTGACGGACGGTCACCGCGTTGACGCCGAACACCTCGGCGATCTCGTGTCCCGTCTGCTTCCGACGCGGCGATCGACGGCTCTTTTTCTTCAAATCATTGTCAGGGTGTGTGTAATAATTAAGTTTTGAGTCCCGTTCGGTCTCGAAACTCGGGACT
>JBMYXJ010000450.1:0-3167 GCA_049608285.1 Mycobacterium sp.
TGATCGAGGAAGCCCCGCCGCAATCGGCAAAGAGCGCTCAGAGTATGGAGTCTTCCAGCGAGGAAGGCGCGGCGGACCTGGAAGCTGCGGTCGCGGTCACCCCCGAGTCGGACGCCGACGAGCAGTCGGTCCATGTGCTCGCGCTCTCCGCGCGGTCGCCGGAAGCGCTGACGGCCTTGGCGCAGCGCTACGAGACTTGGCTCAACACTCACCCTGACAGCGACCTCGCCGACGTTTGCTTTACCGCCGCGACGGGCCGTTCGCATTTCGAACATCGCGCCGCGCTCGTGGTGGACTCAGTCGAAGGTGCGCGCGCGGGCCTTGCCGACTTGGCCATGAACCGCACGCGGTCCGGGGTCGTGCTGGGCGAGCACACCCACCATCCGACGACCGCCTGGTTGTTCACCGGCCAGGGCAGTCAGTATCCGGGAATGGCGCGTGAGTTGTTTGACGCTGAGCCGGTTTTCGCCGAAACGGTCACGCGTTGCGCGGATGCACTGAAGGACGTTTTGCCGCACCCATTACTGGAGGTGTTATTCGCCACCGACCGTGAAACTGGTGGCGCTGCCGGAGAACGGCTGCGGCACACGTCGTTTGCGCAGCCGGCGATCTTCGCTATCGAGATGGGTTTGGTCCGGCTCTGGCAGTCATGGGGCATCGAGCCCGACGTAGTACTGGGGCACAGCGTCGGCCAGTACACCGCGGCATGTGTTGCGGGCGTGTTCAGCCTCGAGGACGGCGTGCGGCTGATGGCCGAGCGTGGCCGGATGTTCGGCAGCCTGCCCGAAGGTGGACGCATGGTCGCGGTGTTCACAGACGCCAAGCAGGTCGAGGCGGTGGCCAGCGACTACCCACGAGTGTCGGTCGGGGCTTACAACGGCCCCAATACCGTGCTCTCGGGTCCCGGTGAGGATCTGGAGTTGATAGCCGCACGCTTTGGTGACGAGGGGATTCGCTGCACCTGGCTGGAAACCAGCCACGCCTTCCACTCCGAACTATTGGACCCGGTGCTCGATGAGTTCGAGTCCTACGCCGCGCAGTTGCACTATGCGCCGCCGACGTTGCCCTTGGTCTGCAACCGCACTGGCGCCGTACTCACAGCCCAGACCCCGCTGGATGCGCCTTACTGGCGGAAGCATTCCCGTCAGCCCGTGCAGTTCGCCGAAAGTGTGCGAACGGTGGCAGCGCTGGGATGCTCGGTATTGATGGAGATCGGTCCGCAACCGGTGTTGACCGGGGCCGCCGTGCAGGTCTGGCCTGAGCACTTGACTGCTCCGCGTGCCATCGTCTCCCTGCGCAAGGGCGTTGGCGATCGACGCCAGATCGCCGATGCGCTGGCCGCGGCCTACGTCAGCGGCCACCGGCCCGATTTCGCGGCGATGCATCGTCAGCCCCGTCACAAACTGGAGTTGCCCACCTATCCTTTCCAGCGCCGCCGTTTCTGGCCCAGAACTTCCGGGGCCGTCGGCTCCGATATCAACGGGGCAGGGGTGTCTGGAATCCTGGGCAGCGAGAAAGCACTCGCCTCTGGCGACCGCATCTACACCAGCAGGTTGTCGGTCAAGTCGCAGCCCTGGCTTTCCGATCACGTCATCTATGACATCGTGGTCGTTCCCGGGGCGACGTATGCCGCGATGGCGCTGGCCGCCATTGGTGCGCCCGCGCGGGTCAAAGATGTCTTTTTCTACGAACCGATCGTCTTGCCCGAGAAGAGTTCTCGCGAGGTACAGCTTTCGTTGCATCCGCTGGATGACTCAGCCGAGAACGCGGGCAGCTGGAGGTTCAAGGTGCACAGCCGCCCATTCGGTGCACGCGACGCCGAATGGTCGTTGAACGCCGACGGCACAGTCGAGAGCGGCCTCACCGACAGTGCTGAGATCACCGAGGTCACCGAGAGCACCGAGAGCACCGAGCGCACCGAGCGCACCGAGCAGTCGGAGTCTGACAAGACGGAGCCGCTCCCGCTCGACGAGGCAATCGAACGCTTCGAGCGGATGCGTCCGCAGGAGTTGTTCGAGTTCTTCGCCGACATGGAGCTGGTGTGGGGGCCGACATGGTCCGGGTCTCTGAAATCGCTGTGGCTCGGCGACGGTGAGGCGATCGGCGACGTCATCGTCGGTGAAAAACTCGCCGAGGAGCTCGGAAGCGAGCCGATGCACCCCGTGTTGATGGACTTGTGCACCGGGGTCGCCTTCCCGGCGTTCCCGGCACGCCTCGCGGCTGAACAGGGTGTAAAGGATCTGTTCCTGCCTTTGAGATACGGGCAAGTGACGCTACGCGAGAGTATGCCCCGGCGATTCTATTGCCGTGCGAGGTGGCATACGAGCGACGTCACCAGCGAAACCCAGGCTTTCGACCTCGATTTCCTCGATCTGGATGGCCGCCCACTCGGCGGGATCCGTGAGTTCACGGTCAAACGCGCGCCCCGCGAAGCGTTGTTGCGCGGCCTCGGTGGCGATGCCACCCGACTGCTCTACACCCTTGACTGGCCCGAGGTGCCGCTGCCGGCACCGAGCGGCGATTCCGAGGATGCCGTGAGCGCGAACGGCACTTGGCTGATCGCTGGATTCGACGAACTGGCCGCCAAGGTGCCCGGCTGCATCCCATTCGACCGCAAGACCGATCCGGAGCTCTTGGGACAGCTGTTGTCACAGGCTCAGGAGCGCGGTCTGCCCTTCTCCGGTGTCGTCTGGCGCGCTATGGGCCCGAGCCCGGAGGAATCCAGCACAGATGAGTCGCGCGACGGCGTGCCGGGTGCCGTTTCCGCGCGGGTCGAGAACGAGATCGCCAACCTGCTCAGCGCAGTGCACACCGTTCAAAGCGGCGAGGTGAAACTTCCTCACGGACTGTGGGTCATCACCGAGCATGCCGTGGCATGCGAATCGGGCGAGCCGGTCGATCCGGTGCAGTCGGCCCTGTGGGGATTCGGGCGCACCACGATCAACGAGGAGCCCGCGCTGCGGTGCAAGCTGGTCGACACCGACGGATCTCCGGAGGCTGTGCACCTCCTGGCCGGCCTGCTGGCCAGCCCGATCGAGGAATCTCAGCTCGCTGTGCGGCAAGGAAAGCTGCTGGCCTCCCGGTTGTTGCCGTGGGCGCGCAGCGGTCATCTCACGGTGCCGCGCGGGGGCGACTATGTCCTGGCCCCCACCGAGCGCGGCGCGATC
>JBMYXJ010000451.1:0-3163 GCA_049608285.1 Mycobacterium sp.
CCGTGTACACATCGCGGCCCTTGCGGTGGGAGCGGCCCAGCGCGCGCTCGACGAATCGGTCGCCTACGCCGCCACCGCGACACAGGGCGGCACCGCCATCGGCGAGTTCCAGTTGGTCCAGGCCATGATCGCTGACCAGCAGACCGGTGTGCTGGCCGGGCGCGCCCTAGTCCGAGAAACTGCCCAGAAGTGGATCAGCGGAGAAGACCGCAGGATCGCCCCGTCAGCGGCGAAGCTGTTCTGCACCGAAATGGTGGGCACAGTGGCTGATTTGGCCGTGCAGATACACGGCGGCAGCGGCTACATGCGCGAGGTCCCAGTGGAGCGGATCTACCGCGATGTTCGATTGCTCCGGCTCTATGAGGGCACCAGTGAGATCCAGCGGCTGATCATCGGTGGCGGACTGGTCAAGGCGGCGCAGAAGTAAACGAGCTCGCCGCCTCAGACCTGTTTGGCGATGAGTTTGCTCATGAGGTTGGGCGCCAACCGGTTCAACGCTACGATCGCCGCATTAATCCGTGGAAACACGATGTACTGTTTGTTCTTCGCAACACCGGCGAGAATGCACTCGGCCGCACGCTCCGGTGAGATCTTGTTGATAGGCACCTTGTCCATCGCGGTTGCGTAGCTGTAACTTCCGAGGTTGGTGGCCGAATCAAAAATGTTGGTCTCAACCAGTCCTGGGATCGTAACGCTCACCCGCACACCGTGTCTGGCGCCTTCGGCGCGCAGTGACGTACTCAGTCCCACGACAGCGTGTTTGGTGGCGGTGTACGCGGCAGATCTGGCAACTGGCATCACACCGGCCGAGGATGCGGTGTTGACGATATGACCGTGTCCCTGCCGCAGCATGAGCGGGTAGCCGAATTGGCACCCGTACACAACGCCCCACAGGTTGATGTCGATGATTCGGCCCCATTGCTGAAGTGTCATGTCCTGCAGATCGCCACCGGTGACGATTCCGGCGTTGTTGAAAAGGTAGTCGATCTTCGATGTGTCACCGACGGCCCGGTCCAGCAGCGTCTTGACCTGATCGGCGTCGGTGATATCCACCCGCACGGGATGCAGCGCACCGGCTGGGTAGCACTGTGCAAGCGAGGTCAGGCCTGCTTCGTCCACGTCAGCGGCGTAGACGACCGCCCCGCGTTCGATGAGCGCCCGTGTGAGCGCCCGTCCAATTCCCGATGCGGCTCCGGTGACGACAGCAGTCGAATGCTTGAACGAATTGATCGACGAACGGGACAGCCAGTACATCTAACCGCGCCGGTCCCTAATTGCGGCCGAAGAAACCATGGACCTAGCCGGGCGATCCGTCCGCGTTCCTCAGCATGAGTTCGCCGCCAAGGGTGTCGGGCGAGAATTCAAGCTGATGTTCGGTGAACTCGTCTGACTTGCGGACAGTGAGGCGGCGCCTACCGTCCCCGATAGGCTCCACACGCACGAGTCGGGGGCCGAGTTGGCCAACACGTTCGGGTTCATGGGTGATGGCGGCGCGACCGGCGGTGACGGCACCGGTGGTGGCAGCAGCGGGAAGATGCTGGTGTTCACGCCGGTGATCATGGCGAAGATCCGCGCGGGGATGTTCGTCGCCGTGTAGAGCAGGTCGCCGATGAATTGAACCGGCACGGTTATCAACCAAGACAGCGAGCTGGGGAGGAATCCCTCCACCGCTGAGACGATGTCGTTGGTCGTTTCATACACAAGATAGGGAATTGTGGCAGTGATCGTGCGCCAAGCCTGACTCGCCTGCGTGAGAATGTCGGGGTAGCCATACATCCCGATCGCGTCTAGCAACGCCACCCGTAGACCGTCGGGGTCAGTGGGTTTGACGGTGCTTGCTTCGTGGTCTGACAGCGGCACACCCTCATACCAAGTCGGCGTAAGGCCGGGTCCGCCGAAGATATCGAGAACCGTGGGTGACATATCGACAATCGAGTACTGGTTGTTCATCGCCCCGGGCTCGAAGATCGGTGTTCCGCTCTCCCCGTCCCAGGCGATGACGAATGTCGTTGTCTCCACGGGTGATTGGAATCCGTGAGCAAGCGAACCGATGGCAGTTGTCGACTGGCCGTGGTCAGTGGTGACGAGCACGGTCCAGTCCTCACCCGAGGCGATGACCGCTTCCATGATTTCGCCGATATTTTCATCGACGTTCCTCAGGGCTTCCGTATACTCCGGTGAGCCCCCGCCGAACTCATGCCCTGTCTCATCGACCCCGCCGAAGTAGCTGAACAGGAAGTCCGGGACAGGACACGGTCCCCCACAGCCCGGATTGGTGCCCTCAATGGCCTGAACAGTCAGTTCGCCGACCCGGTCATCGCGCAGCGTCCACATCGGGTCGTCTTCAAAACCCTCCACGTACTGGACGACGTCGGCTCCTGGGATCCCGAGAGATTCGGCGTCGGAGATAGCCGCGGTGCCAACCCAATTCGCGATGGCCATGGTCTGGATGTTGTCGCCGAACGTCGTCTCAAGGGTGTTGAACACCGTCGGATACTTGTCGGCCGTCTCGGCGTAGTAGACATTGTTGATCACCCCAGCGGTTTCACCCCATACGCCGTTCATGATGGCCGTAAATGAGGGCAGCGATATCGTGGAGTGCCCGACGATGGTGGAGGCTGCGGTGGTGCCGCCCACGATGGCGGTGGTGGCGTCAGGAGTGACGATATCGCCGCCTGCCATCAAGGCAAACAAGTTTACGTTTGCGGGGTCGTCCAATATTGCGCTCAGGCGGGTACCGTCTATAGCGATCAACAGCACGTTTGCATCAGCGGGATCCGCGAGTTCAGCAACGGCCTGTTGGGATGCCACAGTCGCGGCATGGGAACTGGCTTCGCGGCGCGAGGCGAAACCCAACGTCGCCAACCCCAACGCCGCGGCCGGGGCATCCAAACCATTACTGGAATCCTGCTCACCGACGCCGGACCCTGACACCCGATCGACCGCAACTTGCTCAGAAATCTGTACGTCATCCGGCGCCGAAGCCACCGCCGCTACCGCGGGAACCGAAGGCGAAACCCCGCCCGTGCCTGCCGCCGAGGAATCCGAACCGCTCGGAGCAACCGCCGATTCATCTGCAGCGTCTATGTCGGACATTGCAGCGCCAAAATCAGCGTCATATCCGGAGGTATCGCTGTCTGACGCACCCGTATCGGACAGGTCG
>JBMYXJ010000452.1:0-3162 GCA_049608285.1 Mycobacterium sp.
CCCGCGCGGGATCGGGTTCCGTAGGTGGGGCACAGCGCCACCGTGTTGCCAGTCGCGGCCAACAACGTTTCCGCCGAGGCCAACAGGTCCATCAACTCTCAGGTCCTCGACGGGCCACCGGCGAGGCACGCATCCGACTCATTAATCGTCACCGGACGATGATAGCCACTTGGTGGCGATGCTTTGAGTCGGGGCCTAAACCGACGCCGGGGCCGGGGCCGGGGCCGGGGCTGTCGGGTGTGAGGGTGCAGCCCAACACTGCGTGGCAACCTTGCCCGGATCCGTTCCGTGTGCGGTAGATCTAGGCGCATCAGTTCGCACCGGTCGATCGTTCCCGACGCCGTTCCCAATATCCCAACGCACGTGGATATGTTCGGCGAGTGCTTGCACGAGTCTCGCGTCGACCCGACAGCGCCTACGCAGTTGTTGCGTAGAAAATCGGGTCGCTGCGGCGTGCCTCCGAAGGTCGTCCTTTCATGGCTGAGAAGCTGTGGTTGTGAAGTCTCTCGCTGCAGTCTTTCTTGCGTTGGCGGCGCTGCTTTCTGTTCCCGCGCCAAGCGCTCACGCCGACCTCGCGCAACGTATTGCGCTGGCCGACGCCTACCTCGCTACACGCCCGGGCACAGTCGGCTACGTCATACGGGACCGCGCGAGCGGACTAGCTCACCGTAACGCCGAGGCGAGCACCCTGATATGGACCGCATCCACCATCAAGCTCGCGATGGTGGTCGATCTATTGACCCGCGCGCGAGCCGGCCAGATCAGCCTTACTAACGCCGATCGCCAACTCATGACTGACATGATGCACTCTTCCGATAGCGGCGCGGCCACCACGCTCTGGAAACGGTATAGCGGACCAGACAACATGGCCTTCAACCGCAACTTCCCGTCATACGGCATGACCAATCTTCAACCCCAGAAGGGCTTCAGCAGCACATACCCATACTGGGGATTCCAGAAATCCAGCACCAACGACCTCGACCGCCTGATGAACTACACCCTCACCAAACTTCCACCTGCACAAACCGCAGCCATCGTGGCCGAGATGCAACACCTCGACCCCAACCAGCAGTGGGGAGTATGGGGCGCCGGCAGTACCATGGCCCCCGGCAACAAGAATGGTTGGTCACAAGAGCAGGGTGGTTGGGTCGTCAACAGCGTGGGTTTCGCCGGCCCCCGACAACGCTACACCCTGGCAATCATGAATTCCCTCGACGGCGAAGGCGGCTACGATGAGGGGGCCGAGACGACAACTCGGCTGGCCCAGATACTGCTCGCACCGGGCCAATCCGGTTGAGCGCTCCCGCTTTTCAGAACTTTTCGCAACGCTCGAACACAGCCGCCGATTGGCGCATCTCCGAGATCTAGCAGCGCGACCTCCCTGCCCCGCATGCTGGTATGAGGCAACCAGAGACTGAAGCGCCGTCACGATCGCCACGCAATTCGCTGACGCCCAGACCTAGGAAGGGCCACGAACCCAGTCTCGAGACCGCTGCTACGCGCTTGAAGGTCGAACGTTGGCGCCTGGTTGCAGCCCTCTCGGTGCCTTAATCAGTTATATTTCGGTATGCCAAACTTTTATGTACGGCAGCTCGTGGGCGGATTCCCATGCGGTGGCGGTCCTGGGTGAACCCGCTATCGCGACGCGACGTCATCCTGGGTGGAGCGCTCGCCGGCACTGCCGGTCTGGCGCTGGGCTCACGATCGCTGCAGGACACGTCGCCGGCCCACGCCGAGACGCCTGACCACAGCATGGGCGCGGCGCACGGCGGTGGGGTCACCGGACCGACGTTCCGCAAAGGCGCAACCGTTGACCACGTTCACAACGGGTTCAATCCGACCCAAATTCTCCGTGATTTCGACTATGGGCAGACATCGCAAATGCCGGACGGGCGGCTGCTACGGCAGTGGGATATCTACTCCTCCGACGAAGACATCGAGATTGCCCCCGGCGTCGAGTTCCCAGCATGGACCTTCAACTCCCGCATTCCCGGACCGACGCTGCGATGTCAACAAGGCGATCTGCTGCGGATCAACTTCACCAATGGCTCGGAACATCCGCACACCATGCATTTCCATGGTCTGCACCCCGCCGAGATGGACGGCATGCCCGGCGTCGGGCGCGGCATCATCGAACCCGGGGATTCCTTCACCTATGAGTTCGACGCCGAGCCATTCGGGCTGCACCTATATCACTGCCATGTTGGGCCGCTGGCCGAGCACATCGCCCGCGGCATGTACGGCACCTTCATTGTCGACCCACCCGGAGGTCGCGCGGACGCCGACGAGATGGTGATGGTGATGCATGGCTACAACACGACGTTCGACGGAGAGGGTAATCAGCTGTACGCCGTCAACGGCATCCCATTCCACTACATGAACGAACCCGTTCTGGTCACCCGCAACGAGCTCGTCCGGATCTATCTGGTCAACGTGCTGGAATACGATCCGATCAACAGCTTCCACGTCCACGCCAACTTCTTCGACTATTTTCCCACCGGAACCCGGCTCGACCCCACCGAGTACACCGACACCGTCGTGCAGGGGCAGGCCCAGAGGGGAATCTGCGAGATGCGGTTCCCGAATACGGGCATGTACATGTTCCACTCCCACAAGACCGAGTTCGCCGAACTCGGCTGGATGGGCTTCTTCGAGGTAACGGACCAACTGCGGTGACCGCGCCCAAGACCGCTCGCTTCCCGACCTGGGTCCTCGGACTGGGCACGACGATATTTGTCGTTGCCGCTTTGATCGGGCTAGCTATCGCCGGCGGCCAGAGCCTGCCGGAGTCAAACGGTCCTCCGATCGAAGAAGTCGCCGTCGAGCGCACGGTTCTGACTCCCGGCGTTATCGAACTCACTGTCCGCAACACCGGTCCGGATCCGGTGACCATTGCCCAAGTGTTCGTCAACGATGCCTACGTCGACTTCAGCGGAGCTGACGAGCCCATCACCCGCCTTCGCTCACAGACCATTGACCTCGACTACCCATGGATCGGCGGGCAACCCTATTTGGTCTCCATGCTTACTTCCACAGGTCTTATCATCGAGCACGAGATCACTGCCGCTGTCCTCACACCGCAGTCGGACGCAAGATTTTTAGTGCTGATGGCACTGCTGGGCACCTACGTCGGCATTGTCCCGGTGGTCCTCGGCATGCTGT
>JBMYXJ010000453.1:0-3159 GCA_049608285.1 Mycobacterium sp.
GTGTCTATCACTCTCCCGCAGATCGCCTCATCAGTCCCGCGCCCACCATCTTTACCACTAGCCCCACCGGGTTAACCCAGGCAAACCCAACGGCCTAGTCTCGCCGGCGCGAAGATCGCCTAGTCTCAGTCGGTGTGAAGGTCACAGTTCTGGTCGGCGGCGTCGGCGGCGCGCGATTCCTACTGGGAGTGCAGCACCTGTTAGGACTGGGCCAGTTCGGCACTGCGAATCCGGGCAACCACGAGCTGACAGCGGTCGTCAATATTGGCGACGACGCGTGGATGTTCGGTGTACGCATCTGCCCAGACCTCGACACCTGTATGTACACCTTGGGCGGCGGCATCGACGACGAGCGCGGGTGGGGGCACCGCGACGAAACCTGGCACGCCAAGGAAGAACTCGCCGCCTATGGCGTGCAACCGGACTGGTTCGGGCTGGGTGACCGCGACCTGGCCACCCATCTCGTACGCAGCCAAATGCTGCGAGCGGGCTACCCGCTGTCAGCGGTGACCGAGGCCTTGTGCCGCCGTTGGTCACCCGGTGCGCGCCTGCTTCCCACCAGCGATGACCGCAGCGAGACCCACGCCGTGATCACCGATCCCGGCCCCGGCGAGCAGGCCGGCGAGAAACGTGCGATCCACTTCCAGGAGTGGTGGGTGCGTCACCGGGCCAAAGTGCCCACGGATAGCTTCGCGTTCATCGGCGCCGAGACCGCCACCGCCGGCCCAGGAGTCACCGAGGCGATCGAAGACGCCGACATCGTGTTGATCGCGCCATCAAACCCGGTAGTGAGCATCGGCGCGATCCTGGCGATCGGCGGTGTCCGCGGGGCGTTGCGCACCACATCGGCGCCCGTGATCGGCTACTCCCCCATCATCGGCGGGAAGCCGTTGCGCGGTATGGCCGACGAGTGCCTGTCGGTCATTGGGGTGCACAGCACCTCCGAAGCAGTAGGCGGGCACTACGGCGCGCGGTCGTCGACCGGCATCCTCGACGGTTGGTTGATCAGCGAAGATGACCGCGCCAGGGTCGACGGTGTCGAGGTGCGCTCAGTACCCCTGCTGATGACGAACCCCGCCGCGACCGCCGACATGGTGCAGGCCGGAATGGACCTCGCTGGAGTCTCACCGTGACCGACCATGGAACGTCCGCACCCGTCGAACTGCTCCCCATCACGAACCTGCCCGAGTTTCGGCCCGGCGACGATCTGGCCGCCGCCATCGCCTCGTCCGCACCGTGGTTGCGCGACAACGACATCGTTGCTGTCACCAGTAAAGTGCTATCCAAGTGCGAGGGCCGAATGGTGGCCGCACCGTCGGACCCTGAATCTCGAGATGCACTGCGGCGCAAGCTGATCGACTCCGAAGCCGTACGAGTACTGGCACGTAAGGGCCGAACGCTGATCACCGAGAATTCTCTTGGCCTGGTACAGGCGGCAGCCGGCGTGGACGGATCCAACGTGGACTCCCAAGAGCTCGCGCTGCTGCCGGTCGACCCCGACCGCAGCGCAGCGGCACTAGCCTCAGCACTGCGTGAGCGGCTCGGAGTCACCGTGGCCGTCGTGGTCACCGACACGATGGGCCGTGCCTGGCGCACCGGGCAGACCGACGTCGCAATCGGAGCCTCCGGGCTGACTGTGTTGCACGGGTACGCCGGTGAACACGACGCGCACGGAAACGAGCTCATTGTCACCGAGATAGCGGTCGCCGACGAGATCGCCGCAGCCGCAGATCTGGTGAAGGGGAAGCTGACCGCGGTACCAGTGGCGGTGGTCCGAGGCCTGACCCTCAGTGACAACGGATCCACTGCCCGCACGCTGGTCCGGTCCGGCGAGGAAGACTTGTTCTGGTTGGGCACCGAGGAGTCGATAGCGCTCGGCCGTTCGCAAGCCCAGCTGTTGCGACGGTCGGTACGCCACTTCAGCGGGGACCCCGTTGCGCCTGACCTCATCGATGCCGCGGTCTCCGAAGCACTCACCGCACCCGCTCCGCACCACACCCGGCCAGTGCGGTTCGTATGGATCCAGGACGCGGCGAACCGGGTCGGTTTGCTCGATGCGATGAAGGACCGGTGGCGCGCCGACCTACGCGGTGACGGCCGCGATGCCGAAGCTGTCGAACGTCGCGTCAGCCGCGGCCAGATTCTCTATGACGCTCCAGAGCTGATCGTCCCGTTCATGGTGCCCGACGGGGCGCACACCTATCCCGATGCGCACCGGACCGCCGCTGAGCACATTATGTTCACCGTTGCGGCCGGGGCCGCCGTGCAGGCCCTGCTTGTCGCACTTGCGGTACGCGGGGTGGGCAGTTGCTGGATCGGGTCGACGATCTTCGCCCCTGATCTGGTGCGCTCACAGCTCGATCTGCCGGCCGACTGGGAACCGTTGGGGGCCATCGCGATCGGACACCCCCTAGAGCCTGCCGACCCTCGCGATCCGGTAGCCACCGATGGCCTCCTGGTGCGCCGATGAGCGCTTGCGCGAAGAGCAGAAGGTGCCGATGAATTCCGGGCCGAGCAGACGCGACATCGCACGATCTGGGCCCTGCACACGCGAGTTCGCGTCTGCCCGCTTGGCTCTGGTGCGTCGATGAGCGCTCGCGCGAAGATCAGAGGACCCCGATGAGCGCTCGCGCGAAGAGCAAAGGACCCCGATGAGCCTGCACCAGTCGGCAGTGGACACGCTGAGCGGCTGGCACCCAGCCGATCCCGCACAGGACGCGCTGCGCCACTCCGTGTTGGCATTTCTCGACGCGCGCGCAGACGCCTGCCTGCGCGCTTGCGCGCCGGGCCACATCACCGCCTCTGCACTGGTACTCGACCACCGCCGAAACCATGCCGTACTTACCCTGCACCCGCGGATAGGACGCTGGTTGCAATTGGGCGGCCACTGCGAGCCAGACGATGAGACCTTGGTCGCCGCCGCACTGCGGGAGGCAACCGAGGAATCTGGGATCGCGGGCCTGACCATCGACCCACAGCCCATCGCGCTGCATGTGCACGGGCTTACCTGCTCTCTTGGAGTGCCGACGCGTCACCTCGATGTGCAGTTCCTGGCGCACGCACCCGAAGGCGCCGAGATCACGTGCAGCGAGGAGTCGATAGATCTGCGGTGGTGGCCGCTGGACGAACTGCCCGAAGACAGCGATTTCGGACTCACTC
>JBMYXJ010000454.1:0-3158 GCA_049608285.1 Mycobacterium sp.
GCGGTTCCGCGTTCCACGCGCCGCCCTCGCACTGGCGGTCGGGGCGGCGGTCACCACTCTCGGCGCATTCGCGATGGCCGCCCGTACGGGCGGGTCAGTCGTCGATCTGCTACCCGAAGCCGCGTACCAACGGGGAAACGGCTATAACACCGTCAACGTGCTCCTAGTCGATATCCGGGCGTGGGACACCATGGGTGAGTTGGCAGTACTGGTCGTGGCCGCCACCGGCGTCGCGTCAATGGTGTTCCGCAACCGGCGGTTCGGCGGCGCACCGCGGGTTGCAGACGCTGGCGCGCTTGGAGGCGGCGAGCTCGCGGAGTTCACCACAAACAGCCCCGCGGCCGGCGAAATCACCTGGCTGCGTGCAAGCGGACTGCGTGATCCGCGATACCGCTCGCTGGTTCTCGAGGTCGCCACTCGGCTCATATTCCCGGTGATGATGGTGCTGTCGGCGTATTTCTTCTTCGCCGGGCACAACACGCCTGGCGGCGGCTTTGCAGGCGGACTGATGGCCGGGCTGGCATTGGTCTTGCGTTACCTCGCAGGCGGCCGCTACGAGCTGGGCGAGACGCTTCCGCTGGACGCCGGCAAGATCCTCGGTGCTGGATTGACGCTGGCCGCGGGCACCGCGGCTGCCTCGCTGTTGGTTGGGGCCCCAGCCTTGTCTTCAGCACTGATCGAGATCGAAGTGCCCGTGCTGGGCACCGTCAAGTTCGTCACCGCCTTGTTCTTCGACTTTGGGGTCTATCTGATTGTGGTGGGTCTGGTGCTCGATGTGTTGCGCAGTCTCGGGGCGCGCATCGACGTGGAGATCGGTGACCAGGAACGCCAGGCGGTGAGGCAACCGTGACCACCTACTTGCTTCCCCTCATCATCATCGGTGCCCTGACGGCCAGTGGGGTCTACCTATTGCTTGAACGAAGCCTGACCCGAATGCTCTTGGGGCTGTTGCTGATCAGCAACGCGATCAACCTGTTGATCCTCTCGGTCAGTGGTCCGCGAGGAAATCCCCCAGTGCGTAACCGCACCAGCGCGGGCGAAACCACGACGACAGATCCGTTGGCACAGGGCCTGGTTCTGACCTCGATCGTGATCACCATGGGCATAGCAGCGTTTGTCCTGGCGTTGACCTACCGTTCCTATCGCCTCAACACGATCGAGGAGGTCGATAACGACCCCGAGGACACCAGGGTGTCGCAGCTGACCGGCAAGGAGTCCGACGAACGAGAGGGACACCCGAAACCAGATCTGTCTCTAGACACCGAATTGCCCGACGAACTCGACGCGCTTCCCGGATACGAGGGTTCGCGATGAGCTCGCTGATGCCGGACGGCGGCCTGGCGCTGGCGCTGACACCGTTGCCTGTGTTGATACCTATGATCGCCGCAGCAATCACTTTGTTTGCCGGCCGCATGCCCCGACTGCAGCAGGCGGTCACGGTGCTGGCGCTGTCGGTGGTCGTCGCCGTGTCGGCCGCTCTGGTTTATCTTGCCGACCGCGACGGCACTATCGCGTTGCAGGTCGGTGGCTGGGGCCCCACCGAGCCCGGTATGGGACCTCTCGGCATCACGCTTGTGGTGGACCGATTGTCGGCACTGATGCTCGTCATATCCTCGATCGTGCTGCTCGCCGTTGTGTTCTACGCCATCGGGCAGGGCATCCGCGACGGTGGTGAACGGCAGCCGGTTTCGATCTTTCTGCCCACCTATCTGGTGTTGTCGGCCGGCGTATGCATGGCCTTCCTGGCCGGCGATCTTTTCAACTTGTTCGTCGGTTTCGAGGTGTTGCTCAGCGCGAGCTTCGTCCTGCTGACTATCGGCGCCAGCAAGGACCGCGTGCGGGCGGGCATTTCCTACGTGATGGTGTCGATGGTGTCCTCGATGGTGTTTCTTCTGGGCATCGCGCTGATATACGGCGCCACCGGAACACTGAACATGGCCGAGTTATCCGTACGGCTCGGCGGGATCTCCGATGGAACCCGCACAGCGCTGTTCGCTGTGCTGCTTGTCGCGTTCGGCATCAAGGCTGCGGTGTTCCCGCTGTCGACATGGTTGCCGGACTCCTACCCCACGGCCCCTGCGCCCGTCACCGCCGTATTCGCCGGCCTGCTTACCAAGGTCGGGATCTATGCGATCATCCGCGCGCATTCGCTGTTGTTCCCCGGTGGCGGGATGGACAGCGTGTTGATGGTGGCCGGGCTGCTGACGATGGTGATCGGCATTCTCGGCGCGATCGCCCAGAGTGACATCAAGCGACTGTTGTCTTTCACTCTGGTCAGCCACATCGGCTACATGGTGTTCGGAATCGCGTTATCCACCGAACTCGGTATGTCTGGAGCGATCTTTTATGTGGCACATCACATCCTGGTCCAGACAGCACTGTTTTTGGTCGTTGGCCTGATCGAACGTCAGGCGGGGGCATCGACACTGCAGCGCCTGGGCGGACTCGCCGCGGCGAGTCCGCTGCTCGCGTTCGTCTTCCTCGTGCCGGCACTCAATCTCGGTGGTATTCCGCCATTCTCGGGCTTCATTGGGAAGGTTGCTCTGCTGGAGGCTGGTTCGCAGGTCGGATCGGTGCTGGCATGGATTCTGGTGGCGGGCAGCGTGATCACCAGCCTGCTGACGCTGTATGTGGTAGCCCGGGTGTGGACGAAAGCATTCTGGCGTTCCCGCACGGACGCGCCGGAGGGACACCTGTCGGCATCGGCGCCTACGGCATTGCTGGATAACACCGAGGAATCCATGGACATCGCACTGGCCGACAGAGACGACGTGGGCCGGATGCCTGTCGGCATGCTGCTGCCGACAGGTGCGCTGATCGCGGTGGGCCTGCTGCTGTCGGTGCTGGCCGGTCCGATCTTCGCCTACACGGAGCGGGCGGCCAACGAGGTTCTCGATCGGGGCCAGTACATCACCGCGGTCCTAGGGGAGCCCAGATGAGGGCAATCGCGCTGCGGGCATGGATCCTGTGTTGGCTGATCCTCGTGTGGGTTCTGTTGTGGGGCAACATATCTGCGGCCAATGTGCTGTCGGGCCTAGCTATTGCCTTGCTGATCACAGTGTTTCTTCCATTGCCGACGGTTCCAGTCGAGGGCCGGTTCCATCCGCTTCCACTATTGCTCCTGGTGATGCACGTGACCTACTCCCTGGCGGTGTCCT
>JBMYXJ010000455.1:0-3152 GCA_049608285.1 Mycobacterium sp.
CCGATCATCGCCGAGCTGGCGCGCAGGTTCTCAGTGTCGGCTGCCGAGACAGGGGCTCAGGACCTACATCGACGTACCGCTGTCGGCATTGCTCTGGTCTCTGCCGACCACGCTCATGTGGTGGCTGTGCTCGACTCCGCCGAACGACTGGTCGCCGCACGGCCAGATATCGAACTCCTGTCAGCGCAACGCGGGCTGCGGCGAAGCACCGACGGCGCTTAGCTGCGGTCTCCTGTCTACTCAGCGCGTCCGCGGTGCTTTTTGCGCTGCGGAACCGGCGCGACCGCGCCGGGAGCCAGTTTGCGGGCGCTGATCAAGAATGCGGTGTGCCCCCGCATCGAGTGTTCGGGGCGCACCGCTAAACCGACAACATGCCAGCCCCGCTGCATGCTCTCCCACGCCCGTGGCTCGGTCCAGCACTGTTTCTCTCGCAAGGCCTCTACGGTCTTGGATAGTTGAGTCACGGTTGCGACGTAGATCGTCAGCACCCCCCCGGCGACGAGTGCACCTCCGATGGCGTCGAGCACCTCCCATGGCGCAAGCATGTCTAGGACCACTCGATCCGCCTCGGGTCCGGAGTACTGACCCACGTCGGCGATCACCAATTGCCAATTCGGCGGGTGGTCACCAAAGAACGTCGACACGTTGCGCACCGCGTGCTCAGCATGGTCTTCGCGCAGCTCGTAGGACGTCACTTGCCCCTGCGGCCCCACGGCCCGCAGCAACGAACATGTCAACGCCCCGGACCCGGCGCCGGCCTCGAGAACTCGAGCCCCTGGAAAGATGTCCCCCTCGTGCACGATCTGCGCGGCGTCCTTGGGATAAACGACCTGGGCGCCACGGGGCATCGACATCACATAGTCGACCAGCAGCGGCCGCAACACCAGGAATTGATCACCGTTGGTCGATCGAACGACGCTGCCTTCGGGCAGCCCGATTACGTCGTCGAGGGCGATGCTGCCCCGGTGGGTGTGGAACTCCTCGCCGGGCTTGAGCAGCATCGTGTAACGCCTGCCTTTCGCATCGGTGAGCTGCACACGATCACCGACAACGAACAGACCGGTTGGGGCTTTCTCTGGCACGGGCCATCAGCCTGCCAGCAGACTCGGCACTTCCTACGCCCGGGTTGCCCAGATATGTCCGACCACGGCCCTAGGCTTGGCTCATGAACACGCAGACGGAGCGCCCGGCGCGTCGCCCGGCGCTGTCTCCGTCACGAGCGAGTGATTTCAAGCAATGTCCGCTGCTGTACCGATTCCGGGCCATCGATCGGCTACCGGAGCCTTCATCTGCTGCGCAGGTGCGCGGATCGGTCGTGCACGCCGCGCTCGAACGGCTGTACGCCTTGCCGGCCGCTGAGCGCGGCCCGGAGACGGCGGCGTCACTGGTGGAGCCCGCGTGGGAACGGATGGTCGCCGAGCAGCCCTCGGTGGCTTCCGATATCGATTCGAATCTCCAGATCGAACTTCTCGAGCAGGCACGCGGTCTGCTGTTGGGCTACTACCGGTTGGAGGATCCCACCGGCTTCGACCCGCAAAGCTGCGAGCAGCGCATCGAGGTGGAGCTGGAGGATGGCACCCTGCTGCGCGGGTTCGTCGACCGCATCGACGTCGCGCCATCAGGTGAGTTACGGGTTGTCGACTACAAGACGGGGAAGGCGCCGCCAGAGGCGCGCGCACTTGCCGAGTTCAAGGCAATGTTCCAGATGAAGTTCTACGCCGTAGCCTTGCTGCGCTCGCGAGGAACGATGCCGACACGACTGCGGCTGCTGTACCTGGCCGACAGTCAGGTGCTCGACTACACACCCGACCACGATGAGCTGCTGCGATTCGAGAAGACGTTGATGGCGATTTGGCGGGCCATCCAATCGGCCGGTGCGACAGGGGATTTCCGGCCGCGCCCGTCTCGGCTGTGCGATTGGTGCGCCCACCAAGCCCGATGCCCGGCCTTCGGCGGCTCTCCCCCTCCATACCCGGGCTGGCCCGAAGCGTTCGACGAGATTGATCCGGACGCAGCGTTAGAGGCGACGGGGCCGGTTGCGTGATTGATTGTCTGTTCCGCCGGCAGCCCGTTGTCGCCGGCGGGGACCTGGTCTTCCTGGCCACCGACGGCACCCGCAGCAACTGGGATCCCCAGATCCAGCACGGTTCTCCGCCGTTAGCGCTGTTGACCAAGTCGATCGAGGACCTCAACCTCCAAACAGCCGGCGGCGGACTGCGGATAGGGCGGCTCACGCTGGACATCCTCGGTCCCATACCCGTTGCGAGCGTGCGGGTCCGGGCCCGGGTAGATCGGCCGGGACGTCGGATTTCGTTGATGACCGCCGAGATGCTGACAGACGGCCCCGGTGACAGCCCACGTGTGGTGGCCCGCCTCACGGCCTGGCTGCTCTCGCCCAGTGACACCCGGGACGCTGCCACCGACCGGTACCTACCGCTGACGGAGGGCCGCGCAACCAAGATCGCACATGCTTGGGATGGCGAACCGGGATACCTGGAGACGGTCAGCTGGCGCAGGCAGGCAGAGCCTCAGACCGCAGACGCCGAGGTGTGGCTGAGTCCGCTGGTACCGCTGGTGGATTCGGAGCCGACGACCCCGGTGCAGCGTCTGGCTATGGTGGTCGACTCGGCCAACGGGATCGGCGCTGTGCTGGACCCACAGCAGTTCGTCTTCATGAACACCGACACCGCGGTGCATCTGCACCGACTGCCCACTGGCGCGGATTTCGGGCTACGCGCGAGAGCTTCGATCGGCCCAGATGGCATCGGGGTGACCACAGCAGAGCTGTTCGACCGTCAAGGATTCATCGGCACCTGCGCCCAGACGCTGCTGGTGCAGCGACGCGCATGATCTGAAACTGTGCGCGGTTCTAGTATTCGGATTGTCGGTCGGTTGACCAATAGTCGGCGGTTGACCAATAGCTAGAACCGGCTCACGCGGAGGCCGCCAGGGATTCTTGATCCTCGGCGGCGAAGGTGTCCTCTAAGAGTAGCGGTGAGCAGTCGACGTCTATGTCGGCCAACGCGCGCCCGCGTGCGCTGCAGATAGTTCCGAAGCGGCGCATTCCCTTTTCGGCCGCGTACTGCGCGAACTCCTCCTTCACCAGGCCGAACGGGACCTCGTCGTAGAGGGCGAAGTTATCTTCGGTACTG
>JBMYXJ010000456.1:0-3149 GCA_049608285.1 Mycobacterium sp.
CCGAACGGCGACGCACTCCAGGTCACCCTCCGGAACGAAGTGCTCGGCCCAGGTCAGCGACCATGCGGGGTGCGCGAACGGCGACCCAAGGCGCGCGGTGCGAACCAATTCCGTCCACTCTTCTCGAATATCGGACAGCGACTGGAAATCCCGTAGCGTCGAAATCGCGGGACGGGCCGGGTTGCTCTTATCCCCCACTGTGGCCGGATTCCGTTTCAGTTGACCGGTCATGATTCACCTAGGGCTCGAGCACGGCCGGCACGGACCAGAGTATGGGCAGGGTCCCGAACGTGAGCATGGTGAAGGGTGCATAGCCGAAGATACCGCCCTCACCGCCCTCACCCCGTCGATATCTGGCGGTACATATCCCCAAGGACTTTGTCCGGGCTTCGCTTCCGAAGATCAGCCATGAGCTTGTACTGCTCCTCAATTCGGCGGTGACGCACCTCCGGCTCCGTGAGGTCACGGATCATCGCGACCGCGGTAGCGACGTCGTCGAACTGCCAGCTCTCGGGCAGCAACCCCTGGTACGCCGAATTGCGTCTGACGACCACCGGCAGCCCACAGACCATCGCATCGAGCACCGCGATCGGCACACTGGCCTCCCACGCCGCGGTATGCAGGTAGGCGGTGTGACCGGCGATAGCCTCCGGCACCTCGGCCACATCAAGCCAACCCGTCACCGAGACATCGGCCGCCGTGAGATCGTCGCGGCCCACCGCACCCCCGTCGCGCACCCAGGTCGGTTCCGCGTCGCCCACCCAGGTAGCTTCTGCCGGACCACTGGACCTCACGGCCGCGAGAATATCCAGGAACATCGACGGGCCCTTCTGCGGCACCACCCGGCCCACGGTCACGATCCCGATCGAGTCGAGTCGGGCCTTCTGCGGCTGCCCCCATGCAAGGTCGGGCAGGTGCGCATCGAGGCCGAATGCATTAACGACATCGTGTACGGCCGCAGTGTGATTGAGGCTCTTCGCAAGTTGAGCTTCATGCGGGCTGACGCAGACGAAGGCATCGGTTCGGCGCGCCAGCAAGAACTCTGCGCACCGATACGCCGCCCGCCGGTACCGTGGAATGTCACGTCTTTCGAACGCGAAGCAGTGCGGGCTGTAAACGATCACCGGACGGCCGGGTAGCGGTCGGAGCCGACCCAGCGCGCCGACGCTCGACGAATGCAGGTGCACGATGTCTGGCCGCACCTCGGCTACGGCGGTTCCCAGGTCGTGCGAGAGCGCGCGCAGGCCCGGTCCCACCATCCGCGCCCCGGCGAACGGGGAGTCTTCCTTGATTTCGTCGAACAGGCCGGAACTCCGATCGTGAGCCAGCAGAAAGGATTCGAAGCCCTGCCCCTGCAAGGCACGTGCGTACTCGATGATCGCAGTGCCGGTGCCGGCCGAGAAAGCATCGGTGACATGCAGTATCCGCAACGGCACGTCTCGGTCGCCCTGAGGCGCGTTGTCCTCGAAGATGGCGCGGGCGGTTCGATCCCAGCTGAAGCGTTCGGCGTTGGTGCGGGCGCGCGCCGACAGTTCCAGGCGCAGATGCTGGTCAGAGATGACCCTCTTCACCAGGGCTACGCAGCCGGTCAAGTCCTGGGCGCTGAAACCCAGACCGCCTCCTCCGGCGACTTCGGTCATCGCTGAGCCCAGCGCGAAGACGACGGGGCAGCCGAACCTGCCCGCCTCGACCAGTGGTATCCCGAAACCTTCGTATTGCGATGGTGCGACGAGCACACCGGCGGCAGCGTAGAGCTGTTTTAGTTGTGCATCATCGACCCGCCCCAGCAGCTTGAGATTCTCTCCGCCCGCGATGGCGGTAGTCCGGAACACCTGCTGCCCAACACCGACAACAGCCACCGGAAGTCCCGCGGCGGACAAAGCTGACGCAGCCGCTGCGACGTTTTTGTGCGGGGCCAGGTTGCCGACGATCAGCGCGAAAGTTTTCGGCTCAAAAGGCAGCGGGGCCTCGCACTCATCGGAGTCTTCCTTTGCCAGATGATCCGATCCGCACGGCGCCAACCCGAAGCGGTTCTCCGACACGCGCAGGGTCTTCGCAAGCTCGGTCTGGCTGAATGTCGAGACCGTCAGAACACGACGGGCGGTGCGCGACAACAGGCTGTACATCAGCCAGTACCAGGCGACAACGGCGCGGCGGAATGTCTTCGGGTACCGGAACGGCATGGCATCGTGCATGACCACCGTTTGATTGCGTTTGGCCAGCGGCGCCGGCCCAGCCATCGAATACAGGTGCTTGCCGCGGCTGATCCAGGGCAGCGCGAACTGCTCGAAGACGACACCACGGAACCGTGATCGGACTGAAGGGAATTGGGCGGCCCACGAGGGCTTGTCGGCATCGCGCGGTAAGACCAGCACGAGGTTGGGGACGGCCGGAGTGTGGCTCACCGCCTCCATCACCTCTGACGCGTAACGCTGCGTTCCGGACTGCTTTTGCGCCAGCCATTTGGCGTTGACGTACTGCTTCATGGAAACTCCATCGTTCTTGGGGGGAGGGCCGGCACGGCCCAGGTCAGCCCGTCGGCGGTGTCGGTGAGCCACAGTCGCTCGGTGACCGCGAGGAAAAACACGGGGTGAGTACGCAGGCGGCAACGGTGTAGTAACCGTGCCTCGCCTGCTATAGCAGCATCGCTACAGTTGCAAGTGACGCTACCAGACCGATCAGTCCGGTCTAGAGCAGGATATCCAGCCACCAATTGTACACCGTGTAGACGGAACTGGAGTCGACCTTAGTTTGCTGTCCCTATGGTTCAATGCAGAATGTCCTGCGTACAGGCATAGTGGCTCGGCCAAATTGCGTCGCTGAAATCGACTCAATGTGACGAGAAACTCACGGAGGACTCGCCGAAAAAAGGAGTCGACAGCCCAGGCTCCTGCCGCCACGCAACGGAGCCGGTTCAACGGACCGGTGCGCCGATCAGGCCTGCCCGGCCATCGGCGGCCCCTACCGAGGGGTGGACGACCGAGGCTTGTTGATCAGCCAGCCCGGCCCGTCGAAGACCCACGACAGACCGATGCGGCGGAGAACAGCGGCGAGGACAACCGATCCGATCACGCCGGCAAGAAGGCAGGCGACCACGATCACCCACGTGGTGGTCACCCCCACTTGCACCAAGACGATTCGGGTTCCAG
>JBMYXJ010000457.1:0-3148 GCA_049608285.1 Mycobacterium sp.
TGGGGTACAGCCGGTGACGCAGGAAGAGTTGTGGCACGAAACCCTGGAGGACGCGCTGAAATCCGTGCTCATCGCGTCGTTCGGCAAGGGCTGGGCGCAGAAGGCCGCGCACGCCATGTACGGCCAGGTCGATGTCATCGCGAAGGGCAAGTGGCTGGAGAAGGCGCTGAACGTCGAACGCAGCGAAAAGCTCGCGCCCAGTGACATCGAGTGGATCTTGCGAAAGGGCAGGGACATCGGCTGCCACACCGGAATGGCCTACATCGCCCGAGCCTGCGGCTACGCCGACCCAGTGCCCGTTGACCCTGAAGACGAGCGTGCCGAACTGCAACGCGCGTTCCTGTCCTCTGTGAAGGCGCAGAAGGACATCCTGAAGCGGATGGAGGCGTTGGCGAAGTGATCGACCGCCTCTACCTTCTCGGCGCTGTCGCCGGCCTTGCCGCGGGGCTCGCGGCCGACCAGCTGCTGGCGGTGCTCTGAATGCGGTGGACCGCCATGAAAGACGACCGCGGCGCTGTTGATCCCACTCGCATCCGCAGTGACGCCGACTACAGGATTTTGAAGGACGCCCCGGACAGCTTCCTCGCCTGGGGCCCTCCGGGCTCGCAGGACATCAGCTACATCCAGGCGAACACGGCGCACCACATCCGACAGCTCTGGCGCGCTGATTTCCGTGACGACCAGGTTCAGTGCGTCGCCGGTCGTGGGTTCATCGGAATATTCACGGATCCGGATGAGGCGCGGAAGGCGTGCGAGGAGCATGCGGAAAAATATGCGAGCCAGCCGCAGCGGACGGACCCCGGCCATGAGGCGCAGGGCCACGTAAGGCCCACGACACGCACGACCGACCCCGAGAGCAGCCACGAGGCCGACCGGCACATGGACGTCAGCGGGAAGCGTGAATGTCAGCAGCGCGCGGTACTGGAAGCCGTGCACGCGCATTCAGGCCTGACCAGCAAGCACCTGGCGCAGCGCACTGGCCTGGATAGACACATGCTGGCGAGGCGGCTGCCCGAACTCGAGCGGGCGAATCTCGTGCGACGCGGGCCGATGGTCAGTGACCCGGGCGACGGGCGGCAGGGGGTTACGTGGTGGCGAGCTGAACCGGCGCAGGAGGCGTTGCTGTAGTGCTCTATGCGCCGGCAGCCAGTCGTGCAAAGCCCGATGACGGCGTTCTCGTATGCGCATATTGCCAGACACACCTTCCGAGTGCCGAGAATCTCGGCAGCTCAGCGACCCCGATTTGTCACGACTGCTCGCAGTGGTTTTCGAAGGTTCAGCGGCGTGGGCCTTTGCCGCTTCCACCCAGCCAGAACGAGGCGAAGTAGTGGCAAGAATCAGAACGATCAAGCCGGAGTTCTTTCAACACGAAGGCCTCTACGAAGCCGAGGACGCGACCGGTCTTCCGCTTCGTTTGGCCTTCATTGGGTTGTGGTGTCAGTGCGACAAAGAGGGGCGTTTTGATTGGCGTCCGCGGCGGCTCAAATTGAACATATTGCCGTGGGATGACGTCGACTTTTCACGCGTGCTTGACGCGTTGTCCACGCGTGGATTCGTCGTGAAGTACACGTCAGAAGAGGAAGAATTCGGGTTTATTCCGTCTTGGAGGCGTCATCAGGCGATAAACAACAGAGAACGCGAAAGCGAACTCCCAGAACCCAATGAAAACAACATCATAGAGACGCGTGAACAACGCGTTAACGACGCGTCGACCACGCGTGAGGGTAGTTGCCGAGGGGAAGGGAAGGGAAGGGAAGGGGAACGGGAAGGGGAAAGGAACGGGAAGGGGAAAGGATCTTCTTCGTCCCTTCGGGACTCCGAAGATGTTTGCGCCGGGGTCTGCGACCCAGCCGCCGCGCCGCCGGACAAGCCCAACGGCAAGAGCCTGCCGAAACCGTCAACGCTGACCTGGACCGCCTACGCCGAGGCATACGCCCAACGCTACGGCGCGACACCGGTGCGCAACGCGAAGGTCAACGGCCAGCTCGCGCAACTGGTCGCGCGAATACCGCAGGCCGAAGCCCCGGACGTTGCCCGGTGGTACGTCGCGCACAGCGGCGCTCGCTACGTCGCCGCCGGTCACCCGGTCGGCTTGCTGCTTCAGGACGCGGAGGCGCTGCGCACCGAGTGGGTCACCGGACACCGACGAACCACGACCGCGGCGCATCAGGCCGACAAGCGCCAGGCAACGGGTGATGCGGCAGGCCGGCTGATCGCCAAGTACGAGCAGGAGGAATCCAGTGGGCAAGGCTGATATCGCCAGGGCGCTGGCCGTCACTGCGGAACTCACTGGCGCCGAACTTTCCGAGGCCGCCATGGACGTCATGGTCCTGGACCTCGCCGCCTACCCGGAGCCGCAGGTCATGGGTGCGCTGACCCGTTGCCGACGCGAATGCCGTAGCCGGTTGACCCTCGCCGACGTGATCTCACGGCTCGATGATGGGCGTCCAGGGCCCGAGGAAGCGTGGGCCATGGTGCCGCGCGACGAGGCGACGACGTGCGTCTGGACGGACGAGATGTGCGAAGCTTGGAGCGTGGCATTGCCGATTGTCGAGGACGGCGATCTGGTCGCGGGTCGTGTCGCGTTTCTGGAGGCGTATCGCGGCGCCGTGCAGCACGCTCGTGACGACCAACTCCCGCCGCAATGGTCGGTCAGTCTCGGCCACGACCAGCGAGGACGCGAAGGGCCCATCCGCGACGCGGTCGAGAAGGGCCGATTGAGCCACGAGCACGCGCAACGCCTGCTGCCGGATTTCGCTGACGAGATTGCCCGAATCAGCGGCCCGACGGACGTCAAATCCGTAGTCGCTGGGATGCTCGAAAAACATGAGGCCGAATGAGCCGAACGAAACCCTGCACCACCTGCGGCGACCCCATGACGAAGTTCACACGCTTCGCCGCGTGTACCGACTGCCGCAGACGTCACGCCAGCGCCGGCACCTGCTCGACGCTCGGCTGCGAGAAAGCAACCAGCTCGCCCAGGGCAGCGTACTGCGACGGGTGTACCACCGCGCGGCGCCTGCACGGACCCATGGCGGACCTGGCTGAGTTGCGACCGCTGATGCAGCGCTGGAACGCGGTTGCCAGGTCGCAGGTGCAGCGCGGGCCGGCGAGGTTGTGGCGGTGAAGCGAAGCGAGCCCGAAGAAC
>JBMYXJ010000458.1:0-3140 GCA_049608285.1 Mycobacterium sp.
CCCGTGAATTCGGAGCTTGAGCAGCTCCGCGCCGAGAACGCGGCACTGAAAGACATGCTGCAAAGCGACGCCAAGGCGCCCGCCAAATCGAAGGGCAAGCCCAAGAGCGACTAAACCTCCGTGTGCGGGCAACCGCTCATGTGAACTTTCCCAAAGGGGGGTCGGGCTTGCGGGTCCGGCCCCCCGCCTTTTTTGTAGGTGTAGACCATGGCGCAATACATCGACGATGACGACGTCGCAGCGGTGATGAAGACCGGCGTGCGCGATGCGCTCTACACGGACACGGTGAACGGATCGGTCAACTCGGCCGCCCTCACCCTGTCTTATAAGATGGCCTCCCATGTGGCGCGCAACGCGGCCAACAATGCGGGCTATGGCCTGGACGACGACGACACCCCAGGCAATGCCTCGATTTCGGTCAAGTTCCTGACGCTCACCGTGTGGCTACGGATGGCCTTTGGTCGTGGAGGCGAGTCGCCCCCGGAGGACCTGCTCAACCTAGTGCAGGGTTTCCTAGAAGCGACTTGGGTCGGCGACATTCCGTTGGTCGACGAAGCTCTCGATGAGGTCATTGGTGTGGGTGGGATCACCTCCACTGAGGCGGACGATCCCGAGGTGGACGGCGCGATACTCACCGTGACGACAGGTCTAGAAGACCTGGTCTGATGGCGGTTCGATACGACTCGAAAGGCCTGCGGGACCTGATCGCCGAAAACGAACGCATGAGCGGCCGCCTACTCGACCTCACCCCGGTGACGCAAAAGCATGCGGCTCTGCTTGAGGGCGTGATCATCAAAACGTTTCGTCGCGAGAAGGGGCCGAACGAGGAGCCATGGGCCTCGCTGGCCCCTTCTACCCTGGCGCGTCGACGCAAGGGCAAGCGGCGCCGTAGGAGCACCGCCAATCGCCGTAGCAAGCCACGCAAGGCGGGCATTCTCCGCAACACTGGTCAGCTATTTGGTTCGGTGTTTGGCAAGGCCGACGGCTCCAAGGGCATCGCCTACGGCTTTGGTGCCAAGCACGGGCTATTTTCCCAGTTCGGGAAAGGGCGGATGCATCGTCCATTTTTGCCGGTGGATGCATCAGGAAACCCGCTCTTCGAGAAGGGCAAGGCCAAGCGATGGCTAGACAAGCTCAATCGCGACGCCATCGATTACATCATTCACGGGGCCGCCAATGTCCGATAGCAACTGGGGACGTGTTCTCAGCGCGATCTCGAATGTGATCCATTCTGGTGCCGGCTCAGTGCGGACGATCACCGCAGGCACCTATGGGCGCCTGACCTATGAAGACCGGCCGATCAAGGCGGAGAAGGTTGACCTCATGTCGGTCACCACACGTGCGATTGCGATGCCACGTATCACGCAAGTGGGGTTTGCGGACAAGCACGTTCAGCATCTCAACAGCCAGTATATGAAGCGGGCTGAGATCGCCATTCGATTGGTTCGCGAGTTTGCTGCGGAGCAACGGCTAGATGATGCCGCGATGCTGACTCTGAACGGCGCGGCCGCCGACGATGAGGACGAGCTCACCCAAGCGCTGACCTGGCCCAACCTCATCAACGATGCGTCGATGAATCCGACCAATCTCATCAGTGGCAAGGTGGGCCAGCTCAAGCCCTCGGAAATCGGCGACTTCGAAATAGACGACACCGAGACCACCGGGCGCGTAGTTTCCCAGCACTTTTTCTTTGCCGAGATCCACTACACCGTCGCCACAAGTTAGGAAGCCATGCCGAGTTCAGCACTACTAGGAAGCGTGCAGGTCGCCATTGAGCCCACGGGCAACTGGCAGGAAGACCTCACAGCATCAGCCACCTTTGTCCCGGTCGCGGTTGTGGAGGCGGAGCTACATCCGCAGTTCGAGCAAGAGACGCTTGAGCCCAAGCCCTTGCAACAGTTCAAGGATGGCTATGTCGACACCGAGCCCGGATGGGAAACGGCGATGCTTGACCTCACCGTGCGATGCTCGGGGCTTGGGTCTTCGGCAGGCGATGGTGTGACGTCCAGCGCGGAGGAAGCCGGCAGCGGGCTGCAAGTCATCATGGGTCAGATCTTCGGTGGGTTTGCTGGCGCCAACACCGGAGACACGGTCAACGGAACCCCAGTGAACAACTACTCGATCCCCTATGCAGGATTGGGAAGCTGGGCCGGCGGCGAGTTCATGGGGTGGGAGGACTCCAGCAGCATCGTTCACTGTCACGAGGTTGCTTCGGTCTCTGGGAACACCGCCACCCTGATCACTGCATTCGGTGCGACCCCGGGCGATGGCAACGAGTTGTTCCAGGGCAACGTTTTCTACCTGGCTGAGGACCCCACCGATGCACTCCAGTTCTTGGTGCATGGTGCTGAGAACCACAACAAGTGGTTGCTGACCGGCTGCCAGCTCAATAGCCCGCCAACACTCAGCCGAGTCAATGGCGAGCTCGCCGATTGGACCTTCCAGTTCAAGTGCACCAAAGTCGCTCTGGAGGCCAGCGGTTCACTAGCAGCGGTGACGTACGTGGACCGATCCCCGCTCTATGTCGATGGGGAGCTGAGGATCGGCGTGGTGGGCGCGACCACGCGCACGCTCTACCACGCCAGCGAGGTCGCCTACACATTCAACTCACCGAGCTGGTGGTTTCAGCCGACCCACAATGAAGGCATGAATGGATTCGCCGGCACGCGACGTCAGCGGCCGGAGGGGCCGGCTGTAGAGGTGTCGTTCACCATCCCGTGGGATGACAACACCTGGCGGACCCATCGGGCAAACAAGCAGCATATTCGCCTGACCGACCAGTGGGGCACGACAGGCGGCAACGTGCACGCGATTTCGATTCCCAATGCTCAGGTCACGGGATGGCAGTCGGTGGGACATCAGGGCAAGGGGTATCAGCGCATCACCGCACGGTCGCAGCTGGACACATACGTCACGAATGGCGGCAATGCGGAGCTCGCACGAAGCCCCGTGCGGATCTGCGCGATGTAAGCGGTCCGGCGCCCGCGAAGCGTCGGAGGTAGGGAAAGCAAATGCGAGTAGGCGAACCACAAAAGTACATCTCGATCACCGATCCGGCAGTTCACCAGCCGGCAATGGGACCGGTCAGCATGGGCCGCTACCTGGAGTTCCCGGACCCGAAGTTGTTGGTGTATGTGCGA
>JBMYXJ010000459.1:0-3119 GCA_049608285.1 Mycobacterium sp.
GCGAAGCCGAACACGATCGGCGTCGCATAGAACAGCAACATCACCGTGCCGTGCATGGTGAACAGCTGGTTGTACTGCTCGTTGGACAGGAACTGCAGCCCGGGAACGGCCAGCTCGGTGCGCATGAACAGCGCCATCAACCCACCGACGAAAAAGAACGCGAAGCACGTGACCACGTACATGATGCCGATCAGCTTGTGATCGGTGGTGGTCACCATCTTGTAGATCAGGTTGCCCTTGGGGCCCAGCCGCGTAGGGATCGGGCGCGACGCCTCCAGCTCACCCATTGAGGTCGCCTCGGCCACCATTGCCAAACCTCCCGTTACAACACCGAACCGCACTGCTCAATCTACTGGATAGCTTAGTACTATGTTGTGTCGTATGACGACGGCGGGCAGTCAGTACGCTGCATCACTTTCGAAGCAGCTGGCCTAGGCATCGCGCGTGCGCGAACCCGCACGGCACGGCACGGGACGCTGGGACACGGCCGATCATTTGCGAAATGAGGGTGGTCGGGTTAGCGTCTCGCCAGCCAGATAACGAACTGGTAACGGGGAAAGGAACGCTTCGAATTGGTGAATCAGCGCCGATTCGCGCGACTAGACGCGCTGGCGAACCAGCAGTGGGACACCGAAGTCACCGAAATCATCCCCATAAACGAGTTCGGCGCCTTGGCGGATGAGACGTTCGGTCACACCGCCCCCTTCGCCAATGACCTTCGGGTACTGGCGGCCCCCGAACTCGACGACCTGAACGACCTTGCCGAGGAGTGCCCCCGCCTGCTGATTACGCGGGCTTCGGAAACCCGAGCAACGCGGCCCACGCGGCGGCAACCTGTCAGTGGCACACGCCCAGACTACGGAAGAATCCCCGCACGTCGGATGGCCACCAATGGCAAGCACCGTGCGATGTCCACGACGCATCGCAGGACTGTGCAAGCCGCTGGGCCCCTGCACAGCAGGCTGATCATCGGGGCCATCGCGGCCGGGGCTGTCGGAGCAGGGGCTAACTCGACAGTGAGCCCATCTGAGGTCCAAGCCGACCCGAAACTCGGTGCGGAAATCACAGCAGCGCTAAGCGATTCCGCGCCGGACGCGGCGGGAATGCAAATAGTTCAGCTAGTCAGCAGTTTCGACTCAACGGTCCACAAGGAAGAACTGGCCCGCGGGACGGCATTCGCCAATGAACGGGCCCAGCGGGAAGCGCGATTGCGGCGCCCGCAGTTCGCCTTTCCCGCCCAGGGGATGTTGACGTCGGGGTTCGGTGCGCGCTGGGGGACCCTGCACGCTGGACTGGACATCGCGAACGAGATCGGTACCCCGGTTTACGCCGCCTCCGATGGTCTAGTGATCGCCTCGGGACCGACGCCGGGTTTCGGTATGTGGGTCAAGATCCGCGCTGCAGACGGCACCATCACGCTTTACGGGCACATCGACAGTGCCACCGTGCGAGAAGGTGATCGTGTTATGGCCGGGGATCAGATCGCCACCATGGGCAATAGGGGCAACTCGACGGGTCCGCACTTGCATTTCGAGGTCCACCTCAACGGATCGGACAAGGCCGACCCGATGGCGTGGTTGCGGGCACGTGGCGTACTGGGAATCTAGTGCGCCACCATTTCACCAGCCCCCGAAACCAGCCTGTCGAATCGACCGTCGGCTCAACCAGATTGCCCTGCAGGGTAAGTCAGGTGCCAGAGCTGAGCCTGGCTTCATCGACGCGTAGCGCTTGGCACCAACCATGTCAGTGGCGGCGCGGACGGACTTTAGTCACTAGAGAAACCCAACGCTCGCGCGCACGCGCAACCACCAAGGCAATCGGGCGCCAGTAGCCGGAGTATGTCCGGGAATTTCCCGCCACACCGAATGCTCTCCCCCTCACGCGCCCGATGCCCGCTCGACACCGTAGGCTAACCTCGATTTTTCGTGCGGACTTGCCGGGTGGGATGGATTCGGCGTTGGTCGATTGTGAGGCCTGATTATCGATGGCTGGCATGACGGGTCGGCCCGTATCGCTGGGAGCGGGCTTTCCAGGACCGGTGGGTTCCTCGGGTCGGTTGGATGGTGGCCGGCTGGTTAGGGGAATGCTTCCCGAAGTCGTTGCCAGGCTTGGGATATGGCGGTGGCCCAGCGCCAGTTCGCGTCGATGCGTAACCGGATTTGGCGGGCGCCCTTGGTGATGCGGGCGGCGACGTGCAGGACCCGTTAGCGGAACGTGTCGATCTCGCAGCGGGCCAGTTCGGGATGGTCAGCAGGAGCGCGCCTTCGGCGACTTCGCCGAGCGCACCCGCACCGCACCCGCACCGGAGACGAGCATGAGGAAGTCGATCTCGAACCGCCCCTGCCGCACACTGGCGAAGGCTTCCTGCACGGTGAAGAACGCGCCGAAGAAGAACGCCACGCCGTAGACCGCAAGCTCGGCCGAGCGCGGCGTATCGGCGAAGGCGGCCAATAACCAGCCCGTGAGCAGTAGCGCGCCCGCCAGTCCCGCAAAGACCAGTTCGGTGCGCTCGCCGAAGATCCCGCCGTGACCGTGTTGATGGTCGGCGCCGTCCCCGTCGTGCGCGACGGCGGCTTCGACGTCCTCAATAGAATCGTGCCGAGCCCGGCTGGGCGCTGCGCATTCGCAGTCGGCGCCGTGCGCTCACTTCAGCGCCGGCACACCGATCGACACCGTAAGCTACCTACTGACCAATCCAGGAGGTTCGATCATGGCGCGGGTGCGTGGCTTCGGAGAACTCGAGGCGGCGATCATGGATCGCCTCTGGAATCGTGACCCCGACGCCGACACCACGGTCAGGGACATCTTCGACGAGTTGAGCACCGAACGGCACATCGCGTACACCACAGTGATGTCGACGATGGACAACTTGCACGGCAAGGGTTGGCTGTCTCGGGAACGCGACGGCAAGGCGTATCGCTACCGGCCGACCCTGACTCGCGAGGAGCACAGTGCACGACTCATGCTGGAGGCACTGAGCGGCGGCGGTCGATCGGAGGCGGTCCTGAGTCATTTCGTGGCGCAAATAGACGCGGAGGAATCCGCTGACTTGCGCGCTGTGCTGCGGCGCCTGGCCCGCAAGTCAGGCCGCCGATGACCGTCGCGGCGGCTTTGCTGCT
>JBMYXJ010000460.1:0-3117 GCA_049608285.1 Mycobacterium sp.
GATCTTCAGCATCCGCGAGGACCAGGCGGCAATCCCGGCCGAGATCATCTCCTGCGATGGCATCACCCGGATCATGACCTCGACGGACCAGCACGGGTCGGGGGCTCCTAACAACCACGTCGATCGGCTCCCGTACTTCGTTGACTATGACGTCGCAGGTCGCGGGCTCTTCGGGACCACGCATCGGGCGGATGACTGGTATTTGGTCAACGAGACATTCGCGATCGACATCACGATGGCTGTTGCGTTCGTTCACGCGAAACTTGCTCGACTCGCGCTTGGACTTCCGATGGTTGAGATCACGCTTGATCACACACACTACGATCTCCAGATCGGCGACCATCTAACGGCGAGCTTCGCCCGGTTCCTAGACCACGGCCGGGACGGCGCAACCACGTCAAACATGCGCTGGGAAATCGTCGGTAAGGAGCCCGCAACGCTCGATGACTCCCCTGGCGTTAAACTCACGCTTGCCGGCATCTACCTCAAGGAGAGCTTTGTCCCTCTCAACGGTGTCTGGACGCCTCCGCGTGTCTATATCGACATCATTACTGACGTCTTCCTTGACTCACTCATCGCCGACAACGGCGACACCATCACCGACGACAACGGCAACATCATGATCGCAGGGTAACGATATGGCGCAACTCAAACACTCAGAAGCGACTGCTCTCAATGGCATGCACTACCCGCTGGGGTTCTCTCAGAGCCTCGGTGTTGCCACGCTTGAAGCGTCCGAGACCGATGCGCTCCAGATTGATTTTAACTCCGGAGAGACGGCGTTCCTTATCAACACGACTGCCAACCAAATGCATTGGGGCAACTCGACGGACAACCCCGCCTTTTCGTTCAACGGGTCGGGGACATTCACCGGACCGACCGGGTTGATGACCGCATCGGGAGACCTGGCGGTCACGGGTGAGATCTTTTCCAACGGCGACTACATTCGGGTTGCACAGGCTGCGAGCGATCCCAGCGTCGTTTCAACCTATGGCTACCTCTACGCGAAGGAAGTCGGGACCGACGAAGAGTTGTTCTTTCGGAGCTCGGCCGGCATCGTCCAGATCACCGACGGTGGTGCAGTCAACGGCGGCGGGTCCGCCTTCGACGGCGATCTTGACGAGGCCCTGCTCCACATCAACGCCGACACGGCTACGACCGATGAGGATGCTGAGTCTCGGATCTCGGGTGGCGATGGGACCAACAAGCAACGGCTTCGAAAGCTTCTTATTGGTGGGGCGAGTGTCGTGCACGAGTACCTTGAGAAGGACACGGCGGGTAACGATACGTACCTACCGAGCGACACGTTGATCCACATCGGTACCAGCGAGGCCGGGAGCACGGCTTCTAGGTCGTCCTACACTCGCTGGTACGGAGGCACGGGGTCCGTCGAGGACTACGTGGAGCTTGGGTCTGACGGTGGCTATCCTCGTCTCAAGATCCCGACGGCAGCAGCTCGCGCATTCGCGATCTCGAACACGTCGGGTGTTTCGAACATGGTCTTCGACGGCCAAAACAGGATCACAACTGCGTACGGTGGTTTTCGTGTTCGTGACGCGAGTTCGATCATCCACGCCGAATTTGACGCAGCCAACAACACGGCCCAAATTGGCTCGGACCCGGCTAGCGAAGAGGACGAGATTACGGTCTACGGTCACCGCAGGTTCTCGACTCACGACACCACTGCGACTAATGCGGCTGAGAGCTTCGAGCACAAGCGAACCGCTGTGGTGAACCTAGCAGCATCCGGCTCCACCGCTGTTATGGCGATCGACCTGGATAACTACTACAGCCAAGACTCGGCGGGCGGGATGTTCATCAAGATCTCGGCCGCCGGAGACACGCTTGGTCGCCAGAACGCGGCTGTGATGGCTATCGGGTGGACATTCGACAAGGCCCCAACCCCGACAGCATCAGTAGGCGGACAAGACAACCTCGAAGACCTGGATGCAACGGACGCGGGGAACGGACTCAATATCGACGTAACCACGGCCGGGTCTGTTGTGAACGTAGTGGTCGACAGCCCATCCACCACGGCATGCAACTGGGTTTGCATCGTTGAGTGGTGGGGGACCGAGATGGAGTAGAAATGACAGCACAAGAGAAGAAAGCGCCAACTCCCGAAGGAATTGCGGCGGCCCAAGCCGCACTTGAGGAGCAGATCGCGCAAGCCCAGACCGAGAGGATCGAGGCATTCAACAAGGATCTGGCGGCGCTTCAGGCGAAGCACGGGATCATCATCAACCCAATCATCACCCACAACGTGATGACCAACAGCCGACAGGTTCGGCTTGTCCCGGTCCCGAAAGAGATCGCGGACCAATTCAACAGGTAGTCAGGAGGACGCCATGAACAAGCGGATAGGATGTCTGCTCTTACTCACACTCGCTTCGGGCTGCATCAGGCCGGCAAGCGCGCAAAACGAAATGCGGAAGTCCACGGATGCGGACCGGATGAAAAGCTCGGGCGCGATGATTGGCGGCAAATGGGCGGGCCCCGGATGTCTGCCAACGGCACCAGGAGGCGCAATCCCGCAGGTAGTCCCCTGGGAGGCTCAAATCGTTGTGACGGCTGACGGGGCGTCCGGCTTCTTCTGGTCGATGATTCCATACGGCGACATCAACACGGTGACCGAAGCAACGATGGGCATCACCGACACTGACTCTGGCGCTGGTGTGCCTGATGTCGATGGGGACGGTTCGTTTAATGACGCGGCACCGGATGGGTTTCCGCAAGGGATCCCGTTCGTTAACGCTGGCAGCAGATCGTGGGTGAACGAAAAAGCTGCGTTCAAGTCGGTGAACTCGATCCTTCGGGCTTCGGGCGCTTGCTTCGACGCGAGCCTAGTCACCAACGGCAGGCCATGCCGAGAAGACAACGATTGTGTTGATGCGAGCTACACAACCTGCCGGGGAGGCGGGGTTGCATCTCTCGAGGTCGACCAGTTCGACAACATTACGGGTGCGTATCTGTGTGTGATGGGAAGCGTCACCGCTGGCGCTTCGAACGAGTAGCATCATGAGACGTGTTCTCGTTGTCCTCCTGCTGCTTGTCGGGGCGTGTCTGTCGGATGCGTTCGCTGACCGTCGGCCTGGCGTATCTGGCGATCGCCGGACT
>JBMYXJ010000461.1:0-3114 GCA_049608285.1 Mycobacterium sp.
ATCTGTCGTGGGCGGATCTGTCGTGGGCGGATCTGTCGTGGGCGGATCTGTCGTGAGCGGATCTGTCGAGTTCATCTCTGTCGTGGGCAGATCTGTCGTGAGCGGATCTGTCTTGGGCAGATCTGTCGTGGGCCGATCTGTCGTGGGCCGATCTGTCGTGGGCCGATCTGTCGTGGGCGGGATCTTGCTCGGCGGGACTGACCAGGACGGTGCCGATGCGCAACCGTCCCCGTGGGTCCGGCCCACCCTCGGCGCGCAGCCGCAGACCGTCCCACGTCACCTCGGCTCCGGGCAGCGGAACGCGTCCGAGCTTGAGGGCGACCAACCCTGCGACCGTGTCGACGTCGAGGTGCTCATCGAACTCGACGTCGTACAACTCACCGAGGTCTTCTATCGGCAGCCGGGCCGACACCCGGTAGTTCTCGCCACCAAGACCCTCAACCGGTGCGACCTCGTCGGTGTCGTACTCGTCAGCGATCTCACCAACGATCTCCTCGAGCACGTCCTCGATTGTCACCAGGCCCGCGATCGCGCCGTACTCGTCGACCAGCAGCACCATGTGGACCCGGTCGCGCTGCATGTCGCGCAGCAGGGAATCCAGTGGCTTGGAGTCCGGAACGAACGCCGCGTTGCGCATCACATCGGACACCGCCGTGTCCCGGCCACCGTTGGTCGAGGAGTATGTGCGTTGCACGAGATCCTTGAGATACACGACGCCCACGACGTCGTCGACGTTCTCGCCAATGACTGGAATTCGCGAATGCCCGCTCCGCACCGCCAGCGAGGTAGCCTGGCCGGCCGTTTTGCCGGACTCGATCCACACCATCTCGGTGCGGGGCACCATCACCTCGCGCGCCGGTGTGTCGCCGAGCTCGAACACCGACTGGATCATCCGGCGTTCCTCGTCGGCCACCACGCCCCGCTGCTGGGCCATGTCGACGACCTCACGCAGTTCCACCTCGGAGGCGAAGGGGCCGTTGCGGAAACCACGGCCCGGCGTCAGCGCGTTGCCGATCAATACGAGAAGTCGACTGACTGGAAGTAGCAGCACCGAGATCGCCTGCAGCGGAAGGGCAGCGAGCAACGCGATGCTATAGGCATTCTGCCTGCCCACGGTGCGGGGCCCGACACCGATCGCCACGAAGCTGACCACCACCATAATCGCAGCGGCAGCGACCAACCCCCATGTCACACCGAGTCCACCATCCAGGTAGGCCGCCAGCAGGACCGTGGCGCCTACCTGACATGTGATGCCGAGCAACACAATCAGGTTGATGTAGCGGGGCCGCTCGAGCATCACCTGCGACAAGCGCACCGCACCCGGACGTTCCTCGCGGACCAGTTCCTCGACTCGCGCCATCGACACCGTGCTCAATGCGGCTTCGCTCGCCGCTAACAGTCCCCCGAAGCCGATCAACACGATGGCGCTGATCAATAGACCGACGGGATTCACCGACCGTCGCCGTCGTTGAAGTCCAGGCCCCCGTTGGCGCCATCTCCCTGGTTTGCGGTATTGCCTCCGCTCGCGACATCGCGGTCGTTGGCGACATCGAAGAACCGGGACTTATCCACCAACCGACGGTCCTTCTCGCTCTGACGGTCCTGGTGATAGGCCTCTACTTGATCGGCCACCCAGCCCTCGAGCAGCTCCCGCTGCAGCGCGAACATCTCTTTCTCCTCGTCGGGCTCGCTGTGGTCGTAGCCCAGCAAGTGCAGAACACCGTGGACCGTCAACAGCGCCAGTTCCTGACCCAACGTGTGCCCGGCATCAGCCGCTTGCTTGGCGGCGAACTCGGGACACAGCACGATATCGCCGAGCATCGACGGGCCAGGTTCCGGTGCATCTGGCCGGCCGCCGGGCTCGAGTTCGTCCATGGGGAAGCTCATGACGTCGGTCGGACCGGGCAGGTCCATCCACCGCACGTGCAGATCGGCCATGGCCGCGGTGTCGAGTAGCACCATCGATAGCTCGGCGGCCGGATTCACGTCCATCTTGCCGATCACGAACTTGGCGACGCTGATCAATTCCTGTTCAGATACGTCGATACCCGATTCGTTGGCAACCTCGATACTCATGGCTGCCCGCTACCGCCTCGCTCTGCCGGTGCCCGATGAGCGACGTTGCGCCCGGTTCATCAGCGTCGGCTCCTCGGATCTGGCATAGGCATCCACGATCTCGCCAACCAGGCGGTGACGGACCACGTCGGCGCTTGTGAGCTCAGCAAAATGGATGTCGGCGATCCCGTCGAGGATCCGCATCGCCGCACGCAAACCAGATGCCGGGCCACCCGGCAGGTCGACCTGCGTAATATCGCCTGTCACAACGATTTTCGAGTCAAACCCCAACCGTGTCAGAAACATCTTCATCTGCTCGGCAGTGGTGTTCTGCGCCTCATCGAGAATGATGAACGCGTCCGAAAGCGTTCGGCCCCGCATAAACGCCAGCGGAGCGACCTCGATGACGCCGGAGCTCATCAACTTTGGGATCAGCTCTGGATCCATCATGTCGTGCAGGGCGTCATAAAGCGGGCGCAGGTACGGATCGATCTTCTCGTACAGCGTGCCCGGCAGAAAGCCAAGGCTCTCACCTGCTTCCACCGCGGGGCGGGTGAGGATTATGCGGCTGACCTGTTTGGTTTGCAGGGCATGAACGGCTTTGGCCATCGCCAGATAAGTCTTGCCGGTGCCCGCCGGCCCGATACCGAACACCACGGTGTGCGCATCGATGGCATCGACATAGCGTTTCTGATTCAGCGTCTTGGGCCGAATGGTCTTGCCACGCCGAGAAAGAATGTCCAGCGTCAGTACCTCCGCCGGTGACTCCTGCACCATGCCTGTCAGCATGGCGACGCTGTGGCGCACCGCGTCAGGCGTCAGCCTCTGGCCACTGGCGACTATCTCGATCAACTCGGAGATCGCGCGCTCGGCCAATGCGACGTCGGCCGGTTCACCCGAGAGGGTGATCGCGTTTCCGCGGGCGTGGATATCGGCGTCCAGGTGGCCTTCGAGTGCGCGCAGGTTCTCATCCGAGGAACCCAGCAGCCCTACGACGTAGGGGGTTGGCACATCGATCTTGCTGCTGCAGACCGACGGGTCGGAGTCGTGGGAGGCAGC
>JBMYXJ010000462.1:0-3111 GCA_049608285.1 Mycobacterium sp.
TACTGGGAATCCCCTTAGGGGGGATTCCCCCTTACTATCGACTGTGGTCAATCCCGGCACAATTAGCCCGTACTCGGTGCCGTCGTCGTTCTGTCCAAGCACGCATAGAAGCCCTGCTTCGACGAGCCTCGCCGTAGCCGAACTGACCGTCTTCGGCTCCAGGCCAGCAACCAGCGACAGCGTGCGGACGCTAGCGACAGTGGTCAGGGTGCGCTCGTTTCGGCACAACCGCAGAATCGAGAACAACACCAGTCGGTCTGTTGCCCCGCCTAGACCAGTCCAACGTCCGTAGCGGGCTCTGAGTTCGACCCGTTGTAGAGCATCTGCGAGGTACTTCGACGGCTTTGCTGTGTTCGGTGCCGACGCACCCGCGTACTTCTGCAGTGCTCCTCTCAAAGCGATCTCAAGCCACTTGGGATCGTCGCCCGTGTAGGCGTCTCTCAACAGTGCTGCGCCTTGGTGGCCCTTGAGTCGGATCACCGGAGGTGCGACTTTGAGGAGCACTTCATTCCGTTCTCCGGGGCCAGCTTCTGCGAACTGGCGGACCAGCGCATCGACTTTCTCGTCAGCCTCGTAGTCGGACTCGGCTTGTCTTGCGATTCCTGAATCCTCGCCCTTGTCGATGACGGCAAGCAGCGCCAATGGGGCCGGTGCTGGGTCCAGATCATTTAGCAGCTCGTAGGTGCGCTCAACCCCGTCCCGGCAGATGACCACGCTTCCGGGCAGCATCACTGCAGGGGGTACGTCAATGCCGGGGCCTAATCCGCGCCACTTCGGGCGAACGTCGTCGGGAATCGTGAAAATCAGGTGTGTCCCAAAGCCGTTTGGGTGCGGTGTAACCGTTTGGACCATTCGTGTTTCCGGCAGATCCGGAAACCTCCGTCTAAGGGCCTCAATCGAACCGCCGTTCTTCGGGTCCACGTCGATAACCAGCAATCCCCCCGTGCCGTTCTTAAGCTTCGCGTTCCGCTTCAGGAAGTCCACGTAGCGCTTGGTGTCTGCCAAGTTCCAGTGTTCACAACCCTTGCGAACCTTCTTCGTCTTCCCCCAGCCAGGTACAAGCACGCAATCCCGGTCCAGATAGAACTGCAGGTACTTCATCGATGGCATGCGAAACCTCTCATCGTGCGTCCACGGTATCCGCAGCAGTCGCGAGGGTCGGCACCGTCATCCACCGACGACTCGCCACAGGCCAGCGGATGATCCTCTCCCAAGATCCCGGACCCGAAAGGCCACATCGACGCCGAGCAGTTGGACGAGGCCCCGACGTGATCGGCGTAGGCACACCAACGCCGTTTCCCAACGCGCTAACACCTGTGCCCCGAATCCCGGGTCATTCCCGGCCAGCTGGCAATAGCAACTCATCCGGAGTCAGCGCACTAGTTGAGCCCATAGCGTTCGCGCTCGACCGCAGCCAGGGCCTCCCGGGCTGCGAACTCCTCCGGGTCTATGTCCATCGCGAACATGTGAACCATTGCCTGTGAGTTCGACCTGTAACGACTCTCCCCCTTCGGTACAGCGACCTCGGCATGCACCTTCCGTTTAATCAGCAGTTGCCGCCGCTCCTCGGTGTTGGCCTTCTCCCATACCTCGGCATACGTCTCAGGCTGTTCTCGCCACTCCCACCGAGCCTCCGACTTCGGCAGCTTCTCCAACTCGGCAATACGCCGGTCTATGGCTTCCAGTTGGTCCTGGTAAAGCTTCCGCATCGTGTCAGAGGCAGCCGCGCCTAGCATGGGGGCGATCTCCCCGGCGGCACGCACCGCCTCGTCCAGCTCGATCTGGTGATCCTCAGCTTTGATGTAGACCCGTTCCTTAACTTTCTCGTGTCCGTAGGTCGCGAGAAACGTGTTCTCGCATGACTCTTCAAGCTCGTCAGCCTTAATGATGGTTGCCTCGGCGTGCGTCTTGGTGTGACCGTCAGCGCCACCGTTGCACTGGTAATACCTGTAAAGCTTCCCGTTCCTGCGGTGCTGGCGAATATGCAGAGGCTTTCCACAGACGCCGCAATCACACACCGGCCCGCAGTGCGGAGTGTTGTTGCAGCCGGGTTCGTGCAGCTTCACGCCACAGAACGCGACACCCAACAAGGGCGAGGCATTGGCCGACCGGTTGCTGACCCGAAACGACCGGGCCTCTAGTGCGGACTGGAGCTGGTCGAACCGTTCCTGGTCGATTAGCGGAGACCCCTTGAGGATCGGAACCCCGCTGTCATCCCTGACCGTGATGCCGTCGTGCGTCATGTGCCCGAGCAGAGCCTTCGACCTGAGCTGCTGCCGCAGGCCAGCGTTGCTCCACTTGCTGCCCCTGGTCGGCTTACCGGCGCGGTGACGCTGGTAGTCAGCCGGAGCCAGCTCCCCGGCCTCGTTCAACTCGCGGGCGATTGACTCAGTCGACTGACCGGCGAGGACTTTGTCGATGATGTGCCCGAGCACCTTGGAAGCGTGCTCGTCAGGCACCAACTCCCACCCGGCGGTGTCGTCGCGCTCTGCGGCTTTGTAGCCGTAGAAGATCTTCCCGCCGCCCCAACGTCCCGTCTCTCGTAGTTTTTTATGTGACCCACGGGTGCGTTCCCGGATCGCCTCCAACTCGCCTTCGGCCACGCCCGCGATGACGTTGGCGATCATGCGGCCGATCCACGTGCTCAAGTCGATGTTGTCGTTCACGCATACCAGCGCCTTGTCCTGGTCAATCACCCATCCGAACAACTTGTTCATCGGTATCGCACGGCGCGATACCCGGTCCAACTTCCACGCACACAGAATGTCCCACTCGTCGCGCTTGCCCTCGCGGAACCACGGCCCCAGCCCCGGGGTGTCAAACGGATCCACCGACCCGGACACATCCAGGTCTTCAGCCCAACCGATCACGGCATGCCCGTTGGCATTCGCCCACTGTTCGATGATCTCGCGCTGACGCTCGACGCTGGTCGATTCCTCAGTTGCCCGTGAGAGTCGCACTCTTCCAAGAACTCGCATGTCAGCAACGTATCAGAGTCCGCAACAAAGTAAGTTTGATGCGTCTATTAATGGGTTGTCCGACTAGAACGTGTTACAGTTCTCCATGAAGACTAAACTTTCGCAAAGTCTGAATATCGAGTTCCCGATCTTC
>JBMYXJ010000463.1:0-3106 GCA_049608285.1 Mycobacterium sp.
TACGCCATGCGCCAAATCCCGGCACAGGACATCCGTGCCGCCGGCCATGCAGGCGTGATCAACTACGTCTCAACCTCGCGACCTGGCTCGTCCTTTGGCGCCAAACCGATCACCCTGCCCTATGCAAAGTCGCTGACCGCCGCAGGTTTGGTGATCGTAAGCAACTACCAATACGGCAAGCCAGGGGGGACGGCGCCGTCGGATTTCACCCGCGGGTACGCCGGGGGCCTCGCCGACGCTCGCACCGCTTGGCAGCTGCATTCCGCCGCCGGTGGCGGCCAGAGCGCACCGATCTTCTTCAGCGTCGATGACGACATAGACCGCGAGACGTGGAACTCCCTTGTGCAGCCGTGGTTGCGCGGAATCAATTCGGTGATTGGGGTACAGCGCACCGGGATATACGGGGGAATCAAGGCGTGCCAATGGGCTGCGGCCGATGGTGTCATCGGGCGGTCGCGTTCGCCCGGCCATGTGTGGGCCTGGCAGACCCGGTCCTGGTCCGGCGGTCAGATACACCCTGCCGCAGTCCTCCATCAGCGCATCGTTGCCACTGCGTCGAATCCCGGGCCTTTGGTCGGCGGAATAGAAGTCGATGTCAATGATGTACTGGCCCAGGATTGCGGCCAGTGGAACTTCCACCCGTAGTAGCCGCTATTTGACGATTGCCATCGCGAAACCGTCCCAGCCCTTGGTTCCGACAGTCTGGATTGCCGCGGTGTCCAGTCGCGGGTGGGCGCCCATCATGTCGAACATGGCGCGGACCGCCTGCGCCTGCTGATCACCGGGGTCGGGATCTAGCACCCGGCCGTTTCGCGCAATATTGTCCACCACGATGATCGTTCCCGGCCTGCCCAGCGCGACTGCCCACTGCACGTAGGCGCTGTTGTTTTCCTTGTCGGCATCGATGAAGACCAGGTCGAACTTCTCGCCACGGTCATGCAGCTCCGACAACGTGTCCACCGCGATACCGACGATCACCTCTACCCGGCCTGCTACCGCGGCGCATTCGAGGTTGCACCGCGCCACCTCAGCGTGCGCCGGTTCACACTCGAGCGAGACGACCGTGCCGTCCGGCCCGACCGCGCGGGCCAGTGCGAGCGTGCTGTACCCAGCCAACGTGCCAATCTCAAGAACCCTGCGGGCACCGGCGATGGTCACCAGCAGCGACAGGAACTTGGCGTGCTGTGCGGACACCTCGATGGCGGGCATTCCGGCAGCCGCGCCGGCCTCTCGGGCAGCACGCAACGCGCCGTCCTCGGTGTGCAGAACACGGTCGAACAATGCATCAAGGGATGCCCATTCGGGCGCAGTCACAGCGCAGACATTACCGAAGTCGGCGATCGACGCTGATGTCGACGACATTCCGCGGCCGCAACGCCGGGCTACCGCACCCCCTGCTTGGCGTAGACGACCCGCAACACATAGGCGACCTCGGGCCCCATCACCGCTGCGGCGAGGTCGCAAAACGTGGCCACGAACACGGGTCCGTGTGGCGGATCGCAGGCCGCCAGATGGTGTGCGATCTCATGCAGCACCACCAGTTCGCGAAGCGCCCAGACCGCGCGACCGTCGGGGACGGCGATCGTGGCAACGTCATCGTCCCGCTGGTAGTGCGCTGCTGACGCCCCCTTCCGGGGTCGCACTCGCAAAGAGGCGGCGTCCGACCACCGCTGGCGGACCGCTGGCTGAGAAAGCACCTCGTCGACGTAGCGTTGGACCGCCGGCACCGATGCGAAACGCGCCTCCGGTGGCAGCGTCAGCCGGGTGCCGAAAAAGTCCACCACGGGATCCCCGTGCTCAGTGGTCCGGTCGAACAGAGTGCGGACGAACTCCTCTGCGGCGTAGACCTTTGCACGCTGCGCGTCTCGGGTCACCTCTCCAACGCCGAGCGCGTGGCAGCCAGTTCAGAGTTGCCGCCAAGCCTGGCTCGACGGCCCGCCCGGTCACCTGCCCGGCGTGCCGCCGACGAGTAACCCGCGGTTGCATTAGTAGCCCGCCACGTTCCCCTTGCCTTGGACGTTTGACGGTAAAAGTCCTTCAGCTCAAGGTCCTTGTTGCGCAACGCAATTGCTGAACCCGGGATATTGGCGGGCCCGTGCGTCGCTTCCCGCCGCGTCTGCTCGCGCGCCTGTGCCAACCGCTTACCGACCCTGGCCCCGAACGCCAACTGGAAGTTGATGCGTGCGGTGATCGTCGGAGTTGGCCGGTGCACACCCGAAGCGATGTAGTCCTTGGATGCACGGACCATCTGCATGACGAGGCTGGTGTAGAGCGCATGGCTGGCATCGATGTCCTCGGCGAATCCGTAGGCGTACACGAATGTCGAGTTGGACGCGATGTCGCACTTGACGTCGTTGGTCCCCGCGATGACCACGAACAGCTGCACATAGGTGCGCAGCCCCCGGGTACCCGGGTCACCGATGGTGATCGTGCGCTGCACCGGCGTCTGCGCGCTCGTGCGGGTGCGCGAGTGTGATCGGGCCACGGCAAGGTCGATCGAGGCTGCGGTCGCCAGACGCTGCGCGGCCACCATGAACGCGTCGGCCTCGTGCTGGTTGTCGGTGCCCTCGGCCTGTCGCAGCAGCGCCGCGATCCGCGCCAGCATCTTGTCCTCAGTGCTCATGATCGCGAGGCTAGCTCAGCGGTACGACTCTCCTCAGGGGCAGCGTCCCCGATCCTCACGGTGGTTGTCATCCGTCGGCGCCGACGATCACGCGGTTAGTTGCCGACAAAGTCATCGAGGGCTGCCACGAATTGCGGCGAGAGTGGAGCCGGCTTGGCGTAGTTCGCGATGCTGTCAGTCGGATCGTCGCGCAACACATGGCTAACGCCCACGAATTCCACCACCGTGAGCGCCGTGTCACTCAACGCACCAACCAGCGGCTGCATGGCTTCGCAGCGGGCCTGGCTGTCGACGTCTGAACACGTAAGCAGCACCGCAGTTTCTGCTGGCACCGCCGCAGCCAATACCAGCGGGTCGATGTTGTCGGCCTCGACGACGGCGTTCACATTGCCCGGGTTCACGATCGCACTCAGGCCGTCGGGCAACGTATCCGAAACAGTCCCCGTGCTGCGGATCTCCTCGATGGCCTCCTTCCACGTCGCC
>JBMYXJ010000464.1:0-3104 GCA_049608285.1 Mycobacterium sp.
GGCGCTCGACGTGCGGGGCCCCGGATCGAAGATCGACAACTCTCCGAACATGTCGGATGGGCCCATGATCGTCAGCAGGTTCTCGCGGCCGTCCGGCGAGCGCCTGCCGATCTTCACCTTCCCCGAGATGATGATGTACAGCCGGTCGCCTGGCTCGCCTTCCGCGAACACCGTGTGTCCGCGTGGAAAGTCGACTGGCTGCAACTGCTTGGTCAGCGCGGAAACGGCGCTGGGTTCGACCCCCTGGAAGATTCCGGCCCTGGCCAGGATCTCGTCCACGTTGCCCCTCTTAAAGTTGCTGGTTTATCAGATACACGACACGCAAGACGGTCTCAAGTTGGATCGAGAGATCAGACTAGTTGTACGCCTTTTGGTGACCAGTTCACGCTACACAGGATTCGTATGTGGGGTCTGCTGAAATTCAGGATTGCTGTGGTGATGTAAGGACTGGTCGGTGGCCAATTCCGACACGGGGACCAAATCAACGAGCTTGCCTGCAGTCGAGACCGCCTCGCGGGTGATGCCCGACTCGACACGATCAAGGGCTATGGCTGCCAACATCAGCATCCCGGGAATCAACCCAACCAGCAGCCAAGACACGAAGCTGAAGTAAACAGTGCTTCGGTCTCGGGACGGTCACGAATTGCCCTCGATCGAGACCCGATCCGACCCTGAGGCGGTCACGAGTCGCGTTCACTCAAGACTCGATCCGACCCCGGGCGCGACGAACCGTCTTCAGTAGGCTGGTCTGGTGAGTGCGGGTGATGCTTCGGCACGCGGATCGGCTGGCCACAAGCGTCCGCGAAGCGCCCCGGGCCGCAACTGGGACGAGGAGTCCCACCTAGCCCTGGTCCGGCGCGCCCGCCGGATGAACCGCATTCTGGCGGAAGCATTTCCACATGTGTACTGCGAGCTGGACTTCACCACTCCTCTCGAGCTGACGGTCGCCACGATCCTGTCGGCGCAGAGCACCGACAAACGAGTCAACCTCACCACTCCGCCGCTGTTTGCGAAGTTCCGGACCGCCCTTGACTACGCGCAGGCAGATCGCACCGAGCTTGAGGAACTCATCCGACCTACCGGATTCTTCCGCAACAAGGCCAACTCGCTCATTGGGCTGGGTCGGGAGCTGGTGGAGCGGTTCGACGGTCAGGTGCCCGCGACGCTCGAAGAACTCGTCACTTTGCCCGGCGTGGGCCGAAAAACCGCCAATGTTGTCCTCGGCAACGCGTTCGATGTGCCGGGCATCACCGTCGACACCCATTTTGGCAGGCTGGTTCGACGCTGGCGCTGGACCTCCTTGGAGGATCCGGTCAAGGTCGAGCATGCCGTCGGGGAACTCGTCGAACGTAGCGAGTGGACCCTGCTCAGCCACCGGGTGATCTTCCATGGCCGTCGTGTGTGCCACGCGCGCAAGCCGGCGTGTGGTGCGTGCGTGCTAGCCAAGGACTGTCCGTCCTTCGGCGCTGGTCCGACAGACCCGCTGATTGCCGCGCCATTGGTCAAAGGCCCGGAAGCCGATCACCTACTCGCGTTGGCCGGGCTCTAGACCAGTGAGGGCCTCAGCGCGCTGGAGCATCGCGGCGGCGGTGATTGTCGTCGCGCTCGGCGGGGCGCTGTGGTCAGAACTCGGCGCCGAGAAGCCGCGGTCATCCTTAGCGCCGGACGCCGTCTCTGCTCGTGACCGCCGCGCTGCCGACACCGTCGAGGCGCTCGCGGGTCCGCGCGCCCGAGCCGACCTCGAACCCTGCCCGGGGCCACGTTCCAACTCCGGCCCCGGCCCCGAACTCCTGCGCGGGATTGTGCTCGAGTGCGCGGGCGACGGATCTGAGGTCGACATCGCCGAAGCACTCGCTGGTCGCCCCACCGTCCTGAATCTGTGGGCGTACTGGTGTGGCCCATGCGCTGACGAACTACCCGCGATGGCCGAGTATCAGAGGCGCGTCGGACCGTCGGTGACGGTGTTGACGGTGCATGAAGATGAGAACGAGGCCGCAGCATTGCTGCGCCTCGCGGAACTGGGAGTACGGCTACCAACGCTGCAGGATGGCCGCAGATCCATCGCCGCAGCATTGCGGGTTCCCAACGTCATGCCGGCCACGGTGGTTTTGCGCGCGGACGGTAGCGTTGCCGAGGTTCTGCCTCGGCCTTTCGCCACCGCTGACGAAATCGCCGAGGCGGTCAACCCGAAGTTGGGAGTGGGCTGAAATTGGCCGGCATGGGCATGTCGAGCTGGGCAAACAACGTCGGCGGGCTGACTCCCGCGGCCGCGCCGCCCTGGCTGACACCACTCATCGATCGTCCCGGTGCCGTCAAAAGCGCCTACCGCCGCCAAGTGCCAACAGAGGTGCTCGCTGCTCTGACCGCAGCCAACGCCGCCGCAGCACTGACGGGCACGCGCCGCGACGCGGCGGTGCTGGTGCTGTTCTCTGGACCGCAGAGCGGATCGCCCGGCGTGCTGCCAGACGACGCGGATCTTCTGGTCACCGTGCGCTCGTCGACGTTGCGACACCATGCTGGGCAGGCTGCCTTTCCGGGAGGCGCCACAGATTCTGGCGATGACGGACCGGTGCACACCGCCCTTCGGGAGGCAACCGAGGAGACTGGGATCGATGCGAACCGGCTGCACCCGCTGAACGCCCTCGAGCGGATGTTCATCCCGCCGTCGGGTTTCCACGTCGTGCCGGTGCTGGCGTACTCACCGGACCCCGGACCGATCGCAGTCGTCGACTCGTCTGAGACTGCGCTGGTCGCACGGGTTCCGGTCCGGGCATTCGTCAATCCGCAGAATCGGATCACGGTCTACCGTCGCCCGAGCTCACGGCGCTTCGCCGGGCCGGCGTTCCTGCTCAACGAAATGCTCGTGTGGGGGTTCACTGGACAGATTATCTCGGCGCTGCTCGACGCCGCAGGCTGGGCAGAACCGTGGGACACCGAGAATGTGCGCGAACTCGACGACGCAATGGCGCTCCTGCGCGGTCCCGACCGTTACGGTGATGGCCAACAATGACATCGTCAAACTGGCTCGACCTAACCATCCTCGCCGTTGCGCTCATCGCTGCCATCTCGGGCTGGCGATCAGGGGCGCCGGGTTCTCTGCTGGC
>JBMYXJ010000465.1:0-3104 GCA_049608285.1 Mycobacterium sp.
CACTCGGTAGTCGAACTCGGCATCCCGGACATTGGTGTTATTCGCCGTGAATATCACGCATGCCGTGTCGTCCCACTCGTTATTGACATGATCGTCATCGTATGACGTGTCCTCGAAGGCGATGTAGAGCCGCTCACGGCCTCCCGCTCCGCCGTTGTCGCTCTTGTAGACCGGGATTCCCTGGCCGTTCGCGCCAAAATCGGCCTTGCGCCCGCCGTCCGCTTCCTTCCAATTCGCCTCGAAAGCCGAGTCCCATCCGGGCACGACGTTGTTCGTCCCGCCCATGAACCCGCCAGGCGCGTACCCGGCACGCTGTGTGCGCGTCTCTTGATGCACCGAGGTGATATCGACGCTAGAGTAGGCGTCGCGCGTGCTAAGCGCCGGCGCGAACCCATCCGCGATCAAGGACGACGCGGGGAATGCCACCGTCGGCATAGCGTCCGCCGCCACCACGTAGACGTAGTCGCGCGTGCCGAGTGGCGTGGTGCCCTGGAAACTCGCTGTCACCTCTGCGACGAGCTCAACTTGCGTTCCGCCCACCAGCGCGTGCACCGTGTGCTCTTCCCAGACGTCGGGGCGCGAGCGATCGATGATCCGAATCCTGTTGCCCTGCGCACCCGCGGTGGCGCTGAAGCTGGCGTTGTCCGCGAAGGTCAGCAGACCCCGCCCGCCGCTGTTCACAGCATCGGCTGTGAGCTCCACTTGCGTGGTTGAGAACCCGGCGAAAACTCGCTGCAGCCGAAACACCAGCGACCGCGGATCGTAGAACAGGCGCACGTCGGGCGCATAGCGCAAGATGGCGCGCACGCCTTCGATGAAGCCGACTCCCTCGAGCACGATTTGCGGCGGTTTGTTGGTGAGCCCAGACAGGTCGCCCGCGCCCCAGATGCTTGAGCTCGCCGTTACTCCCAGCGTCGTCAGATCCGCGCCGTACGCGTCCTCCAGGTAGGAGAGGATTTCCCCGACCGTCATAAGGTGGTCGGCATCGAAAGCCTCGCCCGTGCTGAATGCGCCGGTGCTGGAGTTCTTCTTGACTGTGAGCTGAAAAGCTGGGCTGTTGACGTCCCCGACATTGAACGCGATGCGCGGGATCGTGTAGCCAGCGTCCGCGTCCTGCACGAGTGGGATCTCGTTCCCCTTCGTCATCCCGTCGGCGCACTGCACGACGAAAGGCCCCGACGGCGAGGTCGTCACGTCGGTCACCCAACCATAGAAGATCCGCACCTGCCCTGTCTGCCCATTGAGGTGCCATGACGGCGTGGCCACCTGCGCGTTGACGACCGGGACGTCGGCGTAGAGCTCGACTTTGTCACCTGGCTGGGCGCGCAGCCCTGCCATCGACTGAGACCACCACTGATCTTTGCCATGCAGCGCGAAGGTCAGACGGGCTCCGGTGTCGATCTCGCGTTCGAGCCGCTGCAGCTCGAGCAGGACTCGGTCTTGCCGGTCCGCTGTGGTCGGGAGCTGCCCGCCTGTGCGGATGCCATCGTCGAAACGGTACCCGCTCGTGACATCGGGATCAGACGCGCTGCCATCCTGAAAGACGAACACGCTCCCGCCGGGGGCCGAGCTCCAGATCTTGACCTTGAGGTTCTGCAGGCGGCTCATTGGGCGATCAACGTCTCGACGGTGAGGAAGCGGAAGGCCATGTCCGTGATGCGGCTCCAACCACCCTCCACGCTGTTCTCCAGCGTCGGTAGCTCTTGGGGGTATGCGTTGGGCGCGTAGATCTTGGGCCTCAAGACCTCGTGGGACGCGGTCCAGTCATTTGCGAGGCTCGCGAGCTCCAGCGTGGTGCCGGACGTCCCCGACTGTGCCACCGCGATCTCGTACTGCGCGCTGCCATCGGTGAATAATACGTAGTCTCCATCGCCGAGCCCGATATCGGCACTGAGCGTGATCGTGATCGGCGAGCCGGTCGCGCTGTAGCCGGTGGAGAACGTCGTCCGGTCGGTCGCGTCGTTCTCGACCCACACGAACGGGCCCGCCGGAGTGTAGCCATTCCCGTGTCCGATCGCGGACCGCAGCGCATTGGCAAAGGCGACGCGCCGCTCCAGGAATGCCGCGGTCGTCTCGCTCGACGTGAGGTGTCCTTGCCGCATCGCGACCTTGGACGTCAGATAGAGCGCCCCGCCAGGCGCGACCTCACGGACTCCCGCGACGTCGCCTTGGATCGAGCGCACCACTTCGGACACCGCCTGGTCGACCTGGATGTCGGGAAGCGAGTGGCAGAAATCCCCAAGGCGGAGATGGCGAAAATAGGCACGGGGGTCGGCCGTCATGGCTTCCTCGCCTTGCTCACGCGAGTGATTTTCTCGAGGTCCGACTTGGCCTTCTTCAGGTCCGCCGTGAGAGAGTCCTGCTTCTCTTTGAGATCCTGCAGCCCCTTGGCCGTCGCCTCTGCGTGCTCCCTGACCGTGTCAGCCATGGTCTCGAAGCTCGCCAGGTGCTCTTCTTGCGCGAGAATAGCCGCGTCCGCTGTGGCCGTGAGCTCCTCGATCGCCGCGGCCTGCTGTGCGGCCGCCTCTTCCCGCGCTGTTTCGAGCTCGGCCGACAGAGTGGGCAGTTCGCCATTCTGCAGGCCGACCGCCGTGGCCTGCAGCCGAGTGAGGTCGGTGTCTTTCTGCTGGCCGCGCCGAAAGTCCGCGCGAAACGCAAGAGCGCGCTCGCGCAGCAAGTCATTGCTCGCGAATTCGGACCCGGAAACCCCTCCGAACTGCGCCTTGAATGCTCGCTCAAGATCGCGATCCCTGCGCTTCTGCGCGCGATTGACGCCGATACGCAAATTGCGGGGCAGATTCGCCCCGGCCTCAGCGCCGATCTGCCCTTGGAAGCTCTGTGCAATGCCGTCCCAGTCCGTGCAACGCGGCGCTGATCTGCTCTTCGATCGCTGCGCGCTTGCGCGCCGCCTCCCGCTCGATGTCACCGATCCGCTTCTGTGTTTCGAAGATGTCGCGTGCGATGCTCTCGCGCTCCCGCGCGAGCTCGGCGATGCGCTTCTGGTCCGCCTTCTCGCCTCGTGTGGTCAGCGCAAGCAGTACGCATGCCCGTGAGTAGGTCTTCCGCACTTCATGACGTTCGATGAAGTCGAAGCCGCGCACGAT
>JBMYXJ010000466.1:0-3094 GCA_049608285.1 Mycobacterium sp.
ATCGCAGGGGCATCTGAAGAGCTGCCGCAGCCGCACAACGCAATCGCGAACAGCACGGCTACGGCAATCGCGCGAAACATTGGGCGAAGCATACCGACACCGCAGCGCGCGCCCACCGCGGCGCCACGCCTCAGCGCCACGCCGTGGTCGCATCCGGCTAGCACCGGCCAGCGTGAGTGATTCCTACCGCTGCGCACTCGGGGCAGGAATCCGTAATCTGCTTGTGCTGCTTAGGCTTCCCCACCCGCTGCTGATGGCTGCGAGTCTTCAGCGGAGCGAAACTCACTTCCGGGTTGAGCTCCTTGAGCTCGCACAACCGTGCTTTGACGTAGCAGTCAAGAGCGTGGGACCGGGCATGGTTGAGCAGTTCCCGATGGACGCAGGAATTGGTCAACGCCGCTGACTTACTCTTCGGGAGCTTTCCTTCGAGCAGCAGGTCGAGACTGCGCAGAAAGACGCGGGTCGCTTCGGCGCTAACTCCCCTTCTGGCCGCGATCTCAGCCTCGTCGAAGCCTTGTTCCCGAAGCTGGAACGTGGCCCCGTGCGATAACCCGTCCCCGCTGCGGCGCAGGACGTCCTCGATCTCGGCACGCATGTCAGGCATCAGCTCCCCGGTGGCGGGCGCGTGGTTGTCGCGGCTGGCTGGTTCGTCGAAGTTAACGGTGTCGGCATGTGCCAGTTCGTGTTTCGGCTCCGCGCGGCGCGGCTCTGTGGTTGACGCCCCGCCGTGTTCGCGGACCGACCCTTGCGCTGCGGTCAGACGGCAGGCGACTCCGGCATGGTCGCTGAGCCGGCCCATGTGGTCGGAGGCGGCCCAGTCATGCACCGTCTCGGCGTGGAGTCGCTGGTTGGTGGCGATGTGGTCGATGTGCGGTCCGTTCGGCATTGCCCCGGCGGTGTGGACCGTCCAGCCGGCAAAGACCTGGTTCAGCCGTTCGGCGACGCGGACGGGTTGACGCTCGCGGGGGATGCGCTGGTTGAAGTCGCCCGCGATGACTGTCGGCACGTCCTGGTCGAGCCCAGCAAGCAGCCGCTCCAGCCGTTCGAGGTAGTCGAGATGCTCTGACCAGGAAGTGGCATCGCCGCGGCCGGTGCTGACATGGGCGTCGCGCCACGGGATGCAGACCCCGATAACCCGCACAGGCCCGTCCGGTGCCTCGACAGTGGCGGCGGCGAGTCGACCGCGGGTCGCGCCTACGGCGCCGACAAAGTCCAGAGTGAGCGGAAACCGCGACCACACAATCACTTTGCGCCTGCTGGGTTTAGACCCGTAGCCCCAGTCCGGTCCGGCATCCACCGCGCACCCACCGGCGGGAAGGAGCTCGCGCACCCCTTCGGTCACCACCACGACGTCGGCTTCCGCGGCTGCCAGGACCGCAGCGATCCGCGGACCGCGGGCACTGCTGGGCGTCGCCCACTCGGTGTTCCACGTCGCTACTGTGATTCCCACAGCGCCTCCTTCTGCCAGCTTGCCGTCACGATTCACCAGCGGTGTTGCCCTTTTGGAACTCGTCGACTCGACCCACCACTTCTTCCGCGGCGGTGAGCAGCGCCATCAGGGCGTCGCGCTACTGTCCGTCGATGTCGGGGTCGGTACCGCAATGGTCTCGGTAGCCACCTGGTCGCCGTAGGCGGCGATAGCCCCCAACGGAGCCTGCGCACCCACCCCGTAGAAGTCGTCGTATTCCTGGGCCAACGCGGCATAGTGTCCCTGCACCATCTCCGGGCCTAACATGCGTTTCAGCATACTTTTCGTCGTCGCACCGCCACAGGATCTCCCGCAGCGGATCAAGTCGCGAGGCCTACATTGCCGCACTGGATACAGCTGAACAGACGCTTGCTTTCGCGGCTCACGTGGGACTGGCGTTGGCTAGTGAAGCCGGTATCGCTGTGACAGGCGTTCGCGAGGTCGCTGAGAAACTCTCGCGTCGCCAAGGTCCGTCGATGGCTGACTGGTCCAACATACTCAACGAGTTCGCCGGTAGGGCTTGTGCTTTCATCGATGGATAGTCGGCACCACCGAATTCAGGGACTTTTGTAGGGATCACGGTGTTGGTAGTCCGGGACCTCGTGGACTGCCTCAGGTTGCAGGATCGAGCATTTGGGCCCTCATATTGAGGGAGACCGGTGTGAGGTCCCACGCGTCGAGTCCGACGTGAATACTTCGTTCTGCGCTGCGACGGCTGGATAGACTTGTGGCACAACCTGTATCCGAGCGACCGACCACCACCGACGTGGTGGTACAACGCGGACAACGCCTTCAGGCTTGACCGCGCGTTTCTCTCACCGAGCAGTCCGCCCGCAATCAGCGTCCAGTATCCGAACGAGATCAACGGGGTGCCCACCACGCGAGCCGGCGTCCCCAAGTCTGCGAATGAGCGCCCCCGGCTCTCAGACCACGCACCCGTCGTCGTCGAGCTGCGTTGAGTGCTGGCCGTGTTACAAGACGTCAATCGGAACATGATCGACAACCGAGACTCCCGAATGCCGTCGGATCGACTCCGGGTCAGTGTCGGCGAAAGCCCATTCCCGCGCTTTTGACTGCGTGGAAATGTCGGTGGTGGATGCAATTCTTCATGGGGTGAATGCTCATAGCCTGCTGCAACTCACGTTGTTCGTCCGAGACATCGACGAGTCCGCAGGGTTCTACCGTGCGCTCGGGCTGAATTTGTACGGCGTCGATGATCCTGGCTTTCCGCGATATTACGAAGGGGGGCTCGGAAGCACCATGATTCTTCTCCATCCGGCTGCCGATCGCGTGGTCACCAGCGTCAAGATCGGATTCCGCGTGTTGAGCATCAGCGAGGTCGCTACAACGCTCGATGAGCTGGGCACAGCCTACGAGCTGCCTCTGCCCCTGCCGAAGTATTGGCGCCGAACAGTTTTCGACTCGCGTCGGGCGAGGAGCGCTGGCTTACATGTCGGGGCAGTCCGTCCGTGCGCTCGATGATCAGATCCGACCAGTTAGAGCCGAACAGCAATGTCCAAGGGAGAAAAACTGGCGTCCGCCACGGACCTAGCCGTCACAGCGATCGGTGTGACCGAGGCCCGCGCCCAACTATTCGGCGCGCTCGACGATAACGGCGTTGGGGAT
>JBMYXJ010000467.1:0-3090 GCA_049608285.1 Mycobacterium sp.
AGCCGCAACGTACTGCACAACAGATGAGTTACAACTGAATCCCCAACAGCGCGTCGACCGCGGTCGCCACCAGCTGTCCGGCCGCGCCATCGTGTCCCCCATAGGACAACGCATCGGTTGCCCAACCATCAATAGCTGCAATAGCTTTCGGGGTATTCAGGTCATCGGCCAGGTAGCGACGAACCCGCGCGACGACGTCGGCGGCGTCCGGCGCGCCGGCAAGCGAAGTCGCGTCGCGCCACCGGCGCAACCGCCCGTGTGCCTCGTCGAGCACCGCATCACTCCAGAACCGGTCATCGCGGTAATGCCCAGTGAACAACCCGAGTCGGATGGCGGCCGGATCGACACCCCGGCTACGTAGTTCGGACACCAGAACCAAGTTCCCGCGACTCTTGGACATTTTGTGCCCGTCCCAGCCGATCATGCCGGCATGCACGTAGTGACGTGCGAAACGTCGCTCGCCAGTAGCGGATTCGGCGTGCGCGGCGGAAAATTCGTGATGGGGGAAAATGAGATCGCTACCCCCGCCCTGGATGTCCAGATCGGTTCCGATGCGGCTGAGTGCGATCGCGGCGCACTCAACGTGCCAGCCCGGACGCCCCGGCCCGAATGGCGACGGCCAACTCGGTTCCCCCGGTCTTTGCACCTGCCACAGGAGTGCATCGAGCGGGTCGGACTTTGCGGCCCGTCCGGGATCGCCCCCCCGCTCACCGAACAGAGTGAGCATGGTGTCACGGTCGTAGCCCGACTCGTAGCCGAACTGGGGGGTCCACCCGGCGCGGAAGTACACGTCGGGATACTGCTCATCATCGAGGATGTACGCGGCACCACAGGCCAGCAGTTTCTCGACGACCTCGATAACTTCAGCCACCGCTTCAGTGGCTGCGACGTACTCGTGTGGCGGCAGCACCCTCATACCCGCCATATCCTCGCGGAATAGTTCGGTCTCGCGGTCGGCCAGCTCACGCCAGCCGATCCCGTCGCGTTGGGCGCGCTCGAACAACGGATCGTCGACGTCAGTGATGTTCTGCACGTAATGCACCCCATGACCGGCGTCCAGCCACAGTCGGTGCACGAGATCGAAGGTCAGATAGGTGGCGGCGTGCCCCAGGTGGGTGGCGTCATAAGGGGTGATGCCACAGACATACATGGTGGCCGTGGAGCCCGGTGTGACCGGGCGGACCTGCCGGTCTGCGCTGTCGTAGAGCCGCAGTTGCGGTCCACGCCCAGTCAGCTCCGGAATACTCGGCGCCGACCACGTTTGCATGCCACCGACTCTAAACATCGCTATCGGGGACACTGCCGACGGTTGTTTCATTCCCGGTGAATCTCGCGCTAGCGTTCACGGTAGGCCGACCAGATCGATTCGAGCAGCACATCGGCCACCTCCGGGCGGCACATCAGCAGATCCGGGAGGTAAGGATCGCGGCAGTTGTATACCAGCGCAGAGCCGTCGAGCCGAGTGGCATGCATACCAGCAGCCCACAGCACGCCCGCCGGGGCAGCCGAATCCCATTCCCACTGGCCGCCAGCGTGGACGTAGGCGTCCACGTCGCCACGGACCACGGCCATCGCTTTGGCTCCTGCCGAGCCGATCCGGACCAGCTGGATGTCGAGTTGCTCAGCGAGTCGCCACAGCACCGCGGGCGGCCTGTTGGAGCTGGCGGTGATGCGGATCGGACCGTCGATTCGCGGGGGCGGGGCGGTCACGGTGTCGGTGCGGTACACCTCGCCGTGGGCGGGCAACGCGACTGCGGCGTCGGTGATTGTGCCAGTTCCAGCGGGCCCGGAAAAACCGGAGACACGCTGCCACAGGGCGATGTGCACCGCCCAATCCGCCCGTCCCGGCATCGAGTACTCATGGGTGCCATCGACAGGATCGACGATCCACACTCGGTCGGCGTTCACTCGCGACAGGTCATCGACTGCCTCCTCCGACAGCACCGAATCGTGCGGCCGCTGCTGGTGCAGCCGGTCCACGATCAACTCGTTGGCACGTTTGTCGCCGGCATCGCCAAGGCCGTAAGGGTCATAAACATCCCCGTACCCGACCTGCTCGCGCATCGCCAGCAGCAGCTCACCGGCCTCAGCAGCCACGGCCGCGGCCAGCGCGGCATCGGTGAGGGTCACCGGGCAAGTACACCACGTCAGAACGCCGGCCAGGGTATCGGCTGACGCCGGTCGGGTGTCGGCATCACCGGATTTCTCAGCAGTGCAACGACTCTGGCTTGCAAGGCGGCAACCTCCCGTGCGGTGATGTGGCCGCGCAGCTGTACGCCGAGCTCCTCGGCGAGCGCCTTGTCGAGCCCGCCGACCGCCGCGAGGGTGTCGTCGTCGATGGGGTTGCCCGCCCAGCCCCACAAGACGGTCCGCAGCTTGTCCTCCCGATGTAGCGAGACGCCGTGGTCGATGCCGTGGATCTGCCCGTTCACGCTGGACAGGACGTGCCCGCCCTTGCGGTCAGCGTTGTTGATCAAAATGTCGAACACCGCCACCCTGCGCAGTCGGTCATCGTCGGCGTGCACCAGCGTCACCTCGTCACCGGCATGGTCGTAGGCCTGTAGAACGGGCAGAAACCCCGCCGGGATGCGCCCCGAAGGCAGCAGGTCGATCACGTCCGGGCTGACATCTTCGGCCCCGCCACCGTCGTTGTCACTGGGCTGGTCAACCCAGCGCTGCAACATCCCCGGGCCGGCCGGCCCATCCCGAATGATGGTGCAGGGCACGATATTCCAGCCCAGTGCCGCCGATACGAGATAGCTGGAAAGTTCGCGTCCGGCAAGCGTGCCGTCTGGGAAATCCCACAGTGGGGCCTCACCCCTGACTGGCTTGTACACGCAGTGTTGAACAAAATCGTCTAGTTTCACCTCGCACAGGAAGGTCGCATTGCTCGCAGAGCGGATCCGACCGATGACAGTCAGCTCACCGTGTTCAAGCGCTTGCTCAGGCGTCGTCGGCATCGTCGGCCCCTGCCAGCGCGCCGCGCCGGTAGCCGTTCGTTCGAACGCATATGTGCCCCTCGGGATCCAGCGGCTCATCGCAAAGCGGGCAAGGCGGGCGTCCAGCCGAGATGACCCGGTTGGACCGGGT
>JBMYXJ010000468.1:0-3082 GCA_049608285.1 Mycobacterium sp.
GCCGAGCCGTCCCCTGTCCGAGGGCAGGGGCCCATTCTGGTGGTCGGCCTGGGCAACCCAGGGCCGAACTACGCCAAGAACCGGCACAACGTCGGTTTCATGGCGTCGGAGATCCTCGCTGGCCGAATCGGCGAGAAGTTCAAGGTGCACAAGAAATCCGGGGCTGAGGTGGCCACCGGACGGCTCGCTGGCTGCTCGGTGGTGCTAGCCAAGCCGCGGGTGTACATGAACGAATCCGGTAGACAGGTGGGTCCGCTGGCGCAGTTCTTTTCGGTGCCCCCTGCCGACATCGTCGTGATCCATGACGAGCTCGATATCGACTTCGGTCGAATCCGTCTCAAGTTGGGTGGCGGAGAGGGCGGCCACAACGGCCTGCGTTCCGTTGCATCAGCACTGGGAACCAAAGACTTTCAACGAGTCCGGATCGGGGTCGGCCGCCCGCCCGGACGCAAAGATCCCGCAGCCTTCGTGCTGGAGAACTTCAATGCCAAGGAGCGAACCGAAGTACCCACGATCTGTGAACAGGCCGCCGATGCGACGGAGTTATTGATCGCCCACGGACTCGAACCGGCCCAGAACACTGTGCACGCCTGGGGCTAGCGCCCAATCACGATCTCTATCCGGATGTCCGGCGCTTGTAGGCGTACAACGCCACCGGCGCGAACACCGCCGTCAGGGCCAGCGACCACAGAACTGTCGAAAGTAATGGGTAGTGGAGCGGTAGTTGGGCACTGGCAGGTGCCGGCCCTCCATTGCCCCACAATTCGCGCATCGCCTGCGCCAGCGATGACACCGGATTCCATTCGGCCATCACCCGGAGCCAGTGCGGCATAGGCTCGGTCGGTACGAAGGTGTTGGCCAGGAATGTCATCGGGAAAAGTACGGTGAACATCACTCCGCTGACCGCTTCGACGGTACGCATCAACGAACCGATGAGTATGCCGAACCAGATCATTCCGAAGCCGAACAACAACAGCAGACCGAAGGCCAGAATTGCATCGGCGATACCGTTCCGGATCCGCCACCCGATGGCCAGCCCGGTCACGGCCATGACCAACACGCCCAGTGAGGAGTGGATGACGCTGGCGATGCTGCGCCCGATCAGCACCGAGGACCGCGAGATCGGCAATGACCGGAATCTGTCGATGATTCCCTTTTCCACGTCGGCGGTAATCCCGGAGGCCACCACGAGCGCCGAGAACACGATCGTTTGTGCCTGAATACCTGGCAGCAGAAACTCCCTATACGATGTGCCGCCGGTGTTGGTGATCGATGCACCGAACACGAAGGCAAACAACAGGACGAATATGATCGGCTGCGCGGTGACGTCGCTGAACATTTCGGGCATGCGCTTTGTGTGGATCATGTTGCGCTTGACCATGATCCACGACTGCTGCACAAGATTAGTTGGATGGGTCGGTTCGTGCGGGGCTGCCCTGGCCGGCCCGGCGCCCGGCGGAGTCACGCAGTGACCTCTTCGGCGTCTTCGGTGCGGTGGCCGGTCAACGCGAGGAAGACATCGTCGAGACTGGGTCGGGTCAACCCGATATCGTCCACCTCGATTCCGTTGTCACGCAACCAGCCTGCCACTCGGATCATGTCGTCGAGCCCTTCGGACGAAGCGGTGAGTCTTCGCGCCTCGTTGTCCACGAACACCTCCGCCCCGGTCCGCGCCAGCAGGCTACGGGCATCGGCCAGGCGCGCGGTATCAGTCACGGTGACCACGACGCTGGCGTGGCCCGCCTGCTGTTTGAGCTCCATCGGCGAACCCTGCGCGATGATTCGGCCCCTGTCGACGACTACGACGTTGTCGGCAAGTTGGTCGGCCTCCTCAAGGTATTGGGTTGTCAGCAGCAACGTGGTGCCCCGCGCCACCAGGTCGCGTAGCACCTCCCACAATTCACTGCGGCTGCGCGGATCCAGGCCGGTGGTCGGTTCGTCAAGGAACAGCACTGGCGGAGAAGCCAGCAGGCTCACCGCGAGATCCAGTCGGCGTCGCATGCCCCCGGAATAGGATTTGACCACACGGTCTCCAGCGTCGCTGAGCGAAAACTGTTCGAGTAGTTGGCCGCCGAACTTCTCCAGATCTCTTCGGCGAATGCCGTAAAGGCCCCCTATCATCCGGATGTTTTCGCGTCCGGTGAGCAGTTCGTCGACTGTAGCCACCTGACTGGTCAAGCCCATGCGGCGCCGTACCTGGTCGGGGTGAGTTCGCACATCGAAACCGGCGACCCGCGCGGTACCACTGGTGGGCTCGGTCAGCGTTGTCATCATTCGGACCGTGGTTGTCTTGCCCGCACCATTGGGGCCCAGCAGACCCAGCACCGTGCCCGGCGGCACGGAGAAGCTGACGCCGTCGACTGCGGTTTCCTGGCCATAGCGCTTCACCAGTTCCAACGCTTCGATCGCGGGAGGGGTTGGCATGGGCTCGACGGTATCGGCCAGAAGGGACATGAGGCCACCGGATTACCCGCATCACCGCCGCGCGAAGTTGCCCAAGATTCCGATAGTCAGCAGCCCGTCGCGCACGGGCCAGGCAGGCTCGTCGAAAAACGGCTCAAGAAGCTAGAGAACCAGTGAGACCGAGGTCGAGCGGCGCAGCTTGCCCGACGGCGTCTTCGGGATAGAGCCGGGCCCGAGCACCACAACGTTACGGGGCCGCACGTCGACCTCAGCCACCACTTCGTGGGCGACCTGATGCTCGATACGACGCACTTCGGCGGGGTCTTCCCAGGCGTTGGACTCGACAGCGACGGCGAAGGTCTCGCGGGAATGTCCGGCGTCCAACCGAACCGCGACTGCGCACCCAGCCCGCACCCCTTCGACACGGCCCGCTGCGCGTTCGATGTCGGTGGGATAGATATTTCTGCCGGCCATGATGATGACGTCCTTGACGCGTCCGCACACGACGACGTGGCCGTTCTCAGTCAGATATCCGAGGTCTCCGGTGTCATACCAGCCCAGCTCATCCTGGGCCGGTATGAAGCCGCCCATCGTCAGATAGCCGGGAGTCAGGCTTTCGCCGCGCAATTCGATGACGCCCACACCACGGGTGGGCATCAGATTGCCGTGGTCGTCGATG
>JBMYXJ010000469.1:0-3069 GCA_049608285.1 Mycobacterium sp.
GCAGCGGTGCTGGACACCCTGCTCAAGCTGCTGCATCCGGTGATGCCGTTTGTGACCGAGGTGCTGTGGAAAGCCCTGACCGGCGGTGAGTCACTGGTCATTGCCGACTGGCCGACACCCTCTGGATTCGCCGTGGATCAAGCTGCGGCACAACGTGTAGCCGATATGCAGAAGTTGATCACCGAGGTGCGCCGCTTCCGTAGCGACCAGGGCCTTGCCGACCGGCAGAAGGTGCCTGCCCGGTTGTCTGGCATCACTTCGGCCGGGCTCGACGCGCAAGTTCAGCCGGTCGCTGCCCTGGCCTGGTTGACCCCACCAGCCGATATCTTCGCCCCGTCGGCGTCGCTGGAGGTGCGGTTGTCGGCGGCCACGGTCGTTGTCGAACTCGACACATCGGGCACCGTCGACGTGGCGGCCGAACGACGGCGGTTGGAGAAGGAGCTGGCCGCTGCGCAGAAGGAACTGGCGGGCACCGCCGGCAAGCTCGCCAACGAGGGGTTCCTCGCCAAGGCGCCCGCCGAGGTCGTCGACAACATTCGAGCCCGCCAACAAGTTGCTGGTGAAGAAGTGGAACGCATCACCGCCAGGCTCGAGTCGTTTCCCCAATGACCGGCGACCCCGAACCGACCCCGGACGAGATCGCTTCGTTGCTCCAGGTCGAGCACCTGCTGGACCAGCGCTGGCAAGAGACCATGATCGAACCGAGCACCGTGCGGATCTCGGCGCTGATGGAGATGCTCGGGTCGCCGCAGCTTGGGTATCCCTCGATTCACGTCGGCGGAACTAACGGCAAGACATCGGTGGCCAGAATGATTGACGCGCTGCTGACCGCCCTGTCCCGTCGCACCGGCCGCACCACGAGTCCGCACCTGCAGTCGGCGGTGGAACGGATCTCCATCGACGGTTCGCCGGTCAGCCCGGCGACATACGTCAATACCTATCGAGAGATCGAGCCTTTCGTGGAGCTTGTCGACCAACAGTCGCAGGCAGGTGCTCTCGGCGACGTAGGTCCCCGGCTGAGCAAGTTCGAGGTGGTGACCGCGATGGCGTTCGCTGCGTTCGCCGACGCCCCGATCGATGTAGCAGTCGTCGAGGTAGGGCTCGGCGGCCGATGGGATGCCACCAACGTCATCAACGCCCCCGTGGCGGTCATCACGTCCATCGGCATCGACCACGTGGCTTATCTCGGCGAGACCCTCGCCGAGATCGCCGGCGAGAAGGCGGGGATCATCACGAAACAATCTGAAGATCTGGTGCCCTTGGGCACAGATCCGAGCACAGTCGCGGTGATCGCCCGTCAGCCACCGGAGGCGATGGAGGTACTGCTGGCCCAAGCGGTGCGTGCCGATGCCGCGGTCGCCCGTGAGGACTCGGAGTTCGCCGTGCTCAGCAGGCAGCTGGCCGTCGGCGGGCAGCTGCTCGAGCTGCAGGGGCTCGGCGGGTTGTACTCCGATGTATTCCTTCCGTTGCACGGCGAGCACCAGGCTCATAACGCCGCCGTCGCGCTGGCGGCCGTCGAGGCGTTCTTCGGGGCCGGCGCGGAGCGCCAGCTCGACATCGACGCCGTTCGGGCGGGCTTCGCCGCCGTCGTCGCACCGGGCAGATTGGAGCGGATGCGCAGCGCCCCAACAGTTTTCATCGATGCAGCACATAATCCGACCGGAGCCGCTGCGCTGGCTCGAGGGCTGGAGGAGGAGTTCGACTTCCGGTATCTCGTCGGTGTCGTCTCGATCATGGCCGACAAGGACGCCGGCGGCATACTGGCGGAGCTCGAGCCGGTGCTGGACCAGATCGTGGTCACCCACAACGGGTCGCCCCGGGCGCTGGACGTCCAAACATTGACCCTCGAAGCCGAGGAGCGCTTCGGGCCGGAGCGCGTCATCGCCGCGGATGCACTGCCCGATGCCATCGAGACAGCTACCGCATTGGTTGAGCAGGCCGGCAACGAGGCCGACGGTCTCGGCGGTATGGGTGGGGTCGGCGTCGTGATCACTGGATCGGTGGTCACCGCCGGCGTGGCGCGGACCCTGTTCGGAAGGGAGCCCGATTGAGCGAGCAGTCACCACCATCGAACCCCGCTGACATCAGCCCGGACCCTTGGAAAAGCTTTCGTGGCGTTATGGCCGGCACGTTGATTCTGGAAGCCATCGTCGTCCTACTGGCGCTGCCCGCCGTCAATGCCGTCGGGGGCGGTCTGTCGACCGGTTCGACGGCTTACCTCATCGGTCTGGCAGTGCTGCTGGTGCTTATGGCTGGTCTCCAGGGCCGGTCGTGGGCCATCTGGGCAAACCTTGGCGTGCAGGTGCTGCCGGTCATCGGGTGGGTGATTTACCCGGGCGTCGGCTTCATCGGGCTGCTGTTCACCGTCGTTTGGCTGCTCATCGCCTACTTGCGGGCCGAAGTGCTCCGTAGGCAGAAGCGCGGCCTGCTTCCCGGCCAACAGCCCCCGGGCGACCGATTTTCATGACCGGATGCGCTGGGCGCGGGCCCGTTCCTCCCCGCCTCGCCGTCGTCTAGGCTGTCGGCCGTGAATGAGCGCACCCTCGTACTGATCAAGCCCGACGGCGTTCAGCGCCGCGTCATCGGAGAGATCCTCAACCGAATTGAAGGCAAAGGCCTCACCATCGCAGCCCTGGAACTGAAGAACGTCAGCGATGAGCTGGCACGTGCGCACTACGCTGAGCACGAGGACAAACCGTTCTTTGCCTCATTGCTGGAGTTCATCACTTCGGGTCCGGTGGTGGCCGCGATCCTGGAGGGGCCTCGCGCCGTCGCGGCGTTCCGGCAGCTGGCCGGCGGGACCGATCCCGTCGAAAAGGCCACACCCGGCACGATCCGCGGTGACCTGGGGTTAGAGACCCAATTCAACCTCGTTCACGGCTCCGATTCGCCGGACTCGGCCGCCCGGGAGATCGACCTTTGGTTCCCGGGCCGGTAACGGAACGGCGCAGCCTGATCCGTACGGCCCTCGTGATGTGGGATACTGGCCCTGGGTGACCAGCCTTACAACCAAGGTTGGCTACCCGGATGAAGACTTCGACGACGCGACCACCGCAACCCGGTGCGGCG
>JBMYXJ010000470.1:0-3053 GCA_049608285.1 Mycobacterium sp.
CCGCGCTCGGCAAAGTCGGTCCGGCTGACACCCGAGATCAAGGAAATCACGGGACTGGAGAGCAACGACGTCACGCCGAACGAGCTGATCCGCGCGATCCTGAAATCCGATTGCGACCTGCTCTGGTTCGGCGGTATCGGCACCTACATCAAGGCAGAGTCCGAGTCCGACGCCGATGTGGGGGACCGAGCCAACGACGCGGTCCGGGTGAACGGAAACGAGGTGCGCGCCAAGGTGATCGGCGAGGGCGGCAACCTCGGCGTGACATCCCTGGGCCGTATCGAGTTCGACCTCGTCGGCGGGCGCGTCAATACAGACGCCATGGACAACTCCGCGGGAGTGGATTGCTCCGATCACGAGGTCAACATCAAGATCCTGATCGACTCTCTGGTCGCGGCAGGCAAAGTGGAACCCAGCGGGCGCTCAGAGCTGCTGCTGTCCATGACCGATGAGGTCGGCAGCCTGGTGCTCGACGACAACGAGGGTCAAAACGACTTGATGGGGACCAGCCGGGCCAACGCCGCCAGCCTGCTGTCGGTGCATACCCGGATGATCAGGGACTTCGTCGAGCGACGCGGGCTCAACCGCGAACTGGAGGCGTTGCCGTCGGAGAAGGAGATTCTGCGGCGCAGTGAGGCCGGTATCGGTCTGACATCGCCGGAACTGGCCACGTTGATGGCTCACGTCAAGCTGGCGCTCAAGGCTGACCTACTGGCCAGCGATCTGCCTGACCAGGAGGTATTCGCCGCCCGGCTGCCCGCCTATTTCCCCTCCACGCTGCGGGATCAGTTCAGTGGCGAGATCCGCTCGCATCAGCTGCGTCGGGAGATCGTCGCCACGATGCTGGTCAACGACCTGGTCGACACCGCGGGAATTTCCTATGCCTACCGCGTCACCGAGGACGTCGGGGTGGCGCCGATCGATGCGGTACGCAGTTTCGTCGCGGCAGACGCGATCTTCGGATTCGGCCGGATATGGCGCCAGATCCGGGACGCGGGGGCCGCTGGCGTATCTGTGGCGGTGACTGACCGCATGACCCTCGACCTGCGGCGGCTCATCGACCGTGCGGCGCGTTGGTTGTTGAATTACCGCCCACAACCGCTGGCGGTAGGTGCCGAGATCAACCGCTTCGCCGAGAAGGTCGCTGCGCTCACACCGCAGATGTCGCTGTGGCTGCGTGGAGATGACGCGGCGATTGTCGCGAACGAGGCCGGGGAATTCAGTTCCCAAGGGGTGCCGGAGGAGCTGGCCTACATGATCGCGACGGGCCTTTACCGTTTCAGCCTGCTCGACGTGATCGACATCGCTGACATCGTCGACCGCGAACCAGCGGAGGTAGCCGACGCCTACTTCGTCCTGATGGACCATCTCGCCACCGACGGGTTGCTTACCGCAGTTTCGCGACTGTCGCGAGACGACCGCTGGCACGCATTGGCGCGTCTGGCGATTCGCGACGACATCTACGGCTCGCTGCGGGCGCTGTGCTTCGATGTCCTGGCAGTGGGCGAGCCCGACGAGACCGGTGAAGAGAAAGCTGCGGAGTGGGAGCTGACGAACACGTCCCGCGTCAGTCGGGCCCGCCGAACATTGACCGAGCTATACGAGAGCGGTGAGCATGACCTGGCGACGCTGTCGGTGGCGGCCCGCCAGATCCGCAGCATGACACGGACGAGTGGAACCGGGAAAACTGGATGAGCGGCCAGCGCGGGTTCCTCGCGCCAGTACATGTGCGCTGGTCAGATATCGACATGTACCAACACATCAACCATGCCACGATGGTGACGATCCTTGAAGAGGCCCGGATTCCTTTCCTCCGTGAGCCTTTCGGCGATGAGATCACTACGATCGGGTTGCTGATCGCTGAGGTCAACATCGCCTACAAGAGCCAGCTGCGGTTGGTCGACTCGCCGCTGCAGGTCACGATGTGGTCGAAGCGGGCCAGGGCGGTGGACTTCACCGTGGGCTACGAAGTGCGTTCGGTTAGCGCGCCACCGGATTCCAAACCCGCGGTCATCGCCGAAACGCAGCTGGCCGCCGTTCACATCAAGGAGCAGCGGCTGCAACGGCTTTCAGATCGGCAGCAAGAATATCTCCGACGCTGGACCCGATGACGGCCGCTGAGCGTGGCGTTTGGCTCGAGCAGACTACCTGCGGCAACGACCTGACAGTTTTCGCCGAGCGCGCGCAGCGATTGGACGAGGCGGCAGTCATCCGGCTTCGGCAACGTCGGGATGGCTTGATCGCCGTCTGGCTTGCTACGGATTTCGATGTGCTGGCCTGCCGGGTCGTCGGGGGCCGCGTTCGGCCGGCAGATCTGTGTGCGGGGGTTGACGCGCTGTTGTCCGGCCTGGCGGCAATGGACCGCGAAGGCTACGTCAACCCCGGTTTCGGAATGGACTCGGCTTGGCGCGGCGTGCTGCCGCCCGAAACCGGCTTCACCCATCTCGACGATGTACCTGCACAGTTGGTGTTGGACTTGGCCAGCCAAGGAGTGGGTCTGGCCAAGGAGAATGCCGGCGCGCACGGGCCGCCAGCGGCACTGCTCGATCAAGAGGTCCTCTCGGTCACCTCCGGTGGGGACACCGTCGGTATTCCGATGCGATGCATCTTCGCCATGACTGCAATGGGCTTCCTACCGCGAGCGCTACCGCGAGCGCACGCTGCAGACGATTTCTCGCCGCAGTCGATTAGCTCCGAGGAGGTGGTCCGGGTACGGGCGATGCCGGCGTGGCTGCGCATCGACGCGCGCTTCGGAACCATCTACCGGCGGCGGGGGGACCCAGCGCAAGTCTTGCGCTGACGACTCTCAGAACGGTGAGTTCACCATCGACTGGGCTGCCATCTCCAGATAGGAGAGCAGTTCCTGGCGATGGGCGTCGTCGAGTGTCTCAGAGTCGATCTCTGCTACCGCCGTGTGCATGCAGCGTAGCCATGCGTCGCGCTCCAGATAGCCGATCCGAAAGGGCGCATGACGCATCCGCAACCGCGGATGGCCACGTAGGTCAGAGTATGTGCGTGGACCACCCCAATACTGCTCCAAGAACATCAGCAGC
>JBMYXJ010000471.1:0-3042 GCA_049608285.1 Mycobacterium sp.
ATGACTCGCGCACCACGGACTTCGCCGACCAGATCCTCGCGGACACCGGCGACGCCGGAGTCGACGTCGTACTGAACAGCCTGACCAACGAAGGGTTCCTCGAAGCGACTGTGCGAGCAACCGCCCAGAATGGGCGCTTCATCGAGATCGCCAAACGTGATATCTGGACGCACGAGCAGATGGCGGAGGCACGCCCGGATATCACCTACGAGATTGTGGCTCTCGATACGGTCACCATGCAGGAACCCGAGCGCATCCGTGCCTTGCTGACCGAGGTCTCGGACGGCATGGCCCGCGGGGAGTGGACACCACTGCCCGCGGAGATCTATCCGATTACCGAGGCGCGGGCCGCGTTCCGACGCATGCAGCAGGCGCGGCACATCGGCAAGATTGTGGTGCAGATACCGACCCCGCTGCAGCCGCGAGCCGATCGGAGCTATCTGATCACCGGCGGGCTCGGTGCTATCGGTCTGCACACAGCGGCGTATCTGGCCCAACTCGGTGCCGGTGACATCGTGTTGACCAGCCGGCGCGAGCCCGACGCGGACGCTCAGCGTGCAATCGAGGAGATCAGCGAGCGCTACAACAGCCGCATCCACACGTTCGCGGCCGATGTCAGCGACGAGTCGGAAGTCGCGAAACTGCTGGATCGAATCCGCGCGGAATTGCCGCCGCTGGCCGGGGTGGCCCATTTGGCCGGAGTGCTCGACGATGCGTTGCTGTCAGAGCAGAGCCTGGAGCGATTCCGGACGAGCCTGGCACCCAAGGCGTTCGGCGCCTACCACCTGGATCGCTTGACGAAGGACGACGATCTGGACTTCTTCGTTGTGTCCTCCTCGGTGTCTAGCTTGTTCGGCTCACCCGGCCAGTCCAACTACGCGACTGCCAACGCGTTTCTGGACGGCCTGGTCGGGCAAAGAAGGTCGCAGGGCTTGCCGGCCACCGGTGTCAACTTCGGCCCCTGGGCCGACAGCGGTATGGCCTCGTCGGAAGCCGCGCTCAACAATCTCAGTGTGCTGGGTCTGGTACCCCTTGAACCCTCGGCCGCACTGGGTGCACTCGCCGAGATTCTCGCCAACGGAACCGGCCAGGCAACCGTGATCAAAGCCAACTGGCAGCGTGCCGCAAAGGTGCTGGGCAGTTCGCGTCCACCAATTCTCGATCTTGTGTTGCCGAGTGCCGTCGGTGAGGCAACAGGTGACAGTGAGTTACTTCGGCAACTGCAGGAGATACCGGTGCCCCAGCGTGCCGGTTTCGTGACCGAGTTCCTCCAGCGCGAGGTCCAGAACTTCCTGCGGCTGGCACAACCGCCCGCGGCATCCAGTCGGTTCTTGGACCTGGGTACGGATTCATTGATGGCGATTGAACTCCGCAACCGGTTGCACAGTCAGTTCGGCGGCGCCTTCACCATCGACGCGACAGCGGTCTTCGACTATCCGACCATCGGAGGGTTGGCCGAGTATCTGGTCGGGCAGCTGCCCGATGCAGATTCGCCGACGCCCGAGGCGCAACCTGCTACCGCAGAGGATTCACCGACGCCCGAGGCGCAAACTGCTACCGCAGAGGATGAAGTGCCTGCAGATACCCCGCAACAGGCTGACGACTGACGGCTCCGACTGTCAGCGAGGAGTGGAGAGTGCGGAAGTCTGTTTTCATCACCGGGGCCGCGACCGGTATCGGCCGGGCAACCGCGTTGTTGTTCGCCAGGCATGGCTACCTGGTCGGCGGATACGACATCGATGAACCGGGGCTGCAACTGCTGGGCGGCGACATCACGGCCGTAGGTGGCGTCGGAGTCGTCGGACGGCTCGACGTCAGCGATGCCCACGAGGTGTCTGCGCGGCTCTCCGAGTTTGTCTCCACCGCCGGTGGGCGTCTCGATGTGCTGATCAACAACGCCGGCCTCCTGAACGCCGGGCCCTTCGAAGACATCCCGGTCGCTGCGCACCACCGTGCAATCGACGTCAACATCAAAGGGGTCCTCAACGGGTTGCACGGCGCGTTCAAGTTCCTCCAGACCACGCCGGGCGCGGTGGTGGTCAACCTCGGCTCGGCGTCGGCTATCTACGGTCAGGCTGAACTCGCCAACTACAGCGCCACCAAGTTCTATGTCAGGGCAGTCACCGAGGCGCTGAACCTGGAGTGGAGCGACCACGACATTCGGGTCATCGACATGTGGCCGCTGTTTGTTCATACGGCAATGACCCGCGGCCTCAAGACCGGCACCACCGATTCACTCGGGATCCGGTTGAGCCCGGAGGACATCGCCGAGGACATCCTGGCGGCGGTCGACCCGACCTGGTCGCGGCGGCTCGTCCGGCAGGTGCACTACCCGGTCGGTCTCCAGGCCAAGGTGCTGGCACTAAGTGCCCGGTTTTCGCCGGCGTGGCTCAGCCGGCTGGTGAACAAGCGGCTGGCGCACAGGTAGCCAGCCCGGCACCACCAGCGGGTGGTTGCCCCCCCTGGGAACGTTGCGGATCCGCCAAAATCCGTCCACAACCCGTTCATTGGCGGGCTCAAGTGACTATCATCACAACTTAGCGAACTCGCAGCTCAGGGGCACAAAAGGACACGATTTCGCGGCCTCACCCAACTACTGGGTTGGTTCGCTGAGGCTAATTCCTCACAGACCTGTTGCTTTGACGTTACCAGCCGGTATAGTTAGCCCCAGTTACTGGTGGGTAACTTATTTTGAAGTACCCAACCGCATGCGGCGTTCTCAACGAGGAGGAAACGTGAGCCACTACAAGAGCAATGTTCGTGACCAGGTGTTCAACCTGTTCGAGGTCTTCGGTTTGGACAAGGTCCTGGGCACCGGCGACTACACCGACTTTGACGAAGAAACCGCGACCGAGATGCTGTCCGAGATCGCGAAGCTGGCCGAGGGCCCTGTGGCGGCATCATTCGCCGAGGGAGATCGCAACCCCCCGGTGTTCGACCCCCAGACACACTCGGTGAAACTGCCCGAGTTATTCAAGACCTCCGTACGCGCCGTAGTCGACGGCGGCTGGGACAAGCTCGGAATCGAGGAGGAGCTCGGCG
>JBMYXJ010000472.1:0-3027 GCA_049608285.1 Mycobacterium sp.
CACGGGCTGTCGTCACGGGAGGGGCTCCAGCCAGATCAGTGATGCCAGCCGGCCGGTGGGCGCCTCGCGCCGATGGCTGAACAACGTATGGTCGTCCACCGTGCAACGCGGATCGACAGCGATCGCGGCTACCCCCAAGGTGCGTAGTTGCGCAGCGATTCCAGCGCGTAGGTCCAGACCCGGGGTGCCGCGGCGGGTAGTGGTTCGGCTGCCCGGCAGCGTCTGTTCCACCTCGGCGGCCATCGCCTCAGGGACCTCGTAGTTGACACCGCTGACCGCGGGCCCGAGCAGAACCGAGATGTCCTCGACCCGTGCACCTGCGTCCACCATGGTCTGCAGCGCCCGCCCGATGATGCCGCCCTGCGCCCCGACTCGGCCCGCGTGAACGGCGGCAACCACGCCAGCGTGCGCGTCGGACATCAAGACCGGGACACAGTCGGCCGTCAAGACGGCCAGCGCCAGCTGCGGTGTGGTGGTGACCAAACCGTCTGTGTCATCGACGGTATCGACCAAGCTGTCGACAACCTCAACGTGGACACCGTGCACTTGGTTCATCCACACGATGCCGTCCCCCTCACCTGCATCAGGCGAGCGCAGCCCAACGGTTGCGCCGAGACGACGTCGGTTGGCGGCAACGGCACCTGGGTCGTCGCCGACGTGATCGCCGAGGTTGAAGGTCGCAAACGGGGGTTTGGATACACCCCCGGCGCGAGTGGTGCTCACCCGGCGCACCTTGAACTTCGCCGCGCCGCCGGAGTCCGGAGAATCGGGCCCCGCCCGGCCGGAGGACGCGCGATCTGGCACGGTGCGAGCGCGAGACGCTTTAGTGGCGCATGAACGGCGGCACGTCGACGTCGTCGTCGGAAATGCCGCCATCGTCACCACCGATCCGGACCGTAGAGCCGTTGGTGTGTACCAGCACGCTCGCGGGATCAGGTGACTCGAACAGCGAGGCACTCACCCGACCGGCCTTGCCCGGTGCAATCGGCTGAGCCGTCGCGGCCGCCGTCGTAGGCGCACCCTCCTCACCGGTCACCGGCTTGCGTCCGGGGCCGATCGCGTCGAAGCCCGCGGCGATCACCGTCACCCGAACCTCGTCGCCAAGCGAGTCGTCGATGACGGTGCCGAAGATGATGTTGGCTTCGGGATGTGCGGCTTCCTGTACCAGCGATGCGGCCTCGTTGATCTCGAACAAGCCCAGATCGCTGCCGCCGGCCACCGACAGCAGCACGCCCTGGGCACCCTCCATCGATGCTTCCAGCAGTGGAGAGTTGATCGCGATCTCAGCTGCTTTGAGCGAGCGCCCATCGCCGCGGGCCGAGCCGATACCCATCAGGGCCGTGCCCGCACCGCTCATAACGCCTTTGACGTCTGCGAAGTCCACGTTGATCAAGCCGGGAGTGGTAATCAGATCGGTGATGCCTTGCACGCCGTTGAGCAGGACTTCGTCCGCGCTACGGAACGCGTCCATCAACGAGACGGCGGCATCGCCCATCTGCAGCAGCCGGTCATTAGGTATCACGATCAGGGTGTCGCAGCTCTCCCGCAGCGAACCGATGCCGGTCTCTGCCTGATTGCTTCGACGCTTACCTTCAAACGAGAACGGCCGAGTCACCACGCCGACGGTAAGCGCGCCGAGCTTGCGGGCGATTGTGGCCACCACTGGCGCACCGCCGGTGCCGGTGCCGCCGCCCTCACCGGCGGTGACGAACACCATGTCGGCGCCGCGAAGCAGCTCCTCAATCTCGTCCTTGGCGTCCTCGGCGGCCCTTCGGCCGACCTCGGGATCTGCGCCGGCGCCCAGCCCGCGTGTCGACTCGCGCCCGACGTCAAGTTTGACGTCGGCATCGCTCATCAACAGCGCCTGAGCGTCGGTGTTGATCGCAATGAACTCGACGCCCTTCAGACCCTGTTCGATCATCCGGTTCACAGCGTTGACGCCGCCGCCGCCAATGCCGACCACCTTGATCACAGCGAGGTAGTTATGCGGGGGGGTCATCGCCACACCTTCTTCGCGCAAGCCCTCATCAGTGGTTGCCCTTCTTGCCTGGTTGCCTGTCGTTACACGGGAAGGTCCCCTCGAACAAACCCTCAACCTCAACCATAGGCTTAGAGTTATGTCAAGTTGTTCCGCGCAAACAGAACGGTAGAGGCGGGTAGCGCACATGACGGGCAGGCGCGCCGATACAACACGACAAAAATCGTGGCTCGTGTCTCCCGCACGCGTGAACGTCGGCCCTGCGGTGACTTCTGCGGCCGCCGGTGACTACTTGACCGTCGGCAGGTCCGGGCTGGAGACGTCATAGGTCTGACCCGGCTGGGTAAGCAGCGCCGCCAGCTTGAGCGCCTTCTCCTCGGTACGGTCGGTGGTCCCCCACACCACGACACGACCATCGGCCAAGGTCAGCGTGATCGCTGCAGCTGACGGCGCCGACACCCGGCCCACCAAGCTCGCGACATCGGGCCGCAACGAGGTCATCACCTGTAGCGCCGCCATGGTGGCTGGATCGGCGGGACTCGGGTTCTCAGTGTCCAGATACGGCACCCCCGGCGGCGGTGGCGCAGTAGCGAAGTCGACCCCGTCACGGTCGAACAGGTGCACCCCGTCCGGATAGTCCCTGACCACGACGGGGACTCGCTCCATGACGGTGACCCGCAACGTCGACGGATACTGGCGCTGCACGCGGACCGAGGCAATGCGGCGAATTTCGGCGACCCGCTCGGCGACCGCATCGGTGTCGACCTGCAACAGCGGAGTCCCCGGCACCACCGCGGCCGCGGCCACCACCTCCTCCTCGGTGACCGCACTCAGCCCGGTGACGGCAATGCTGCGAGTCGACATGAGCGGCGTGAAGTAGAGCAGCAGCCCAAGGCCCACAACCAGGACCGCGACCAACGCAGTCCACATCAATAACTTGAGCCCTCGGACGGCGCCGCGACCGAGAGTCTTCGTCTCCTGCACCGTCTCGCCCAGCACGCGGCGCTTGGCCTCCCGGCGGGCCTCCTCGATGGCAGTGGCCCGCTCCT
>JBMYXJ010000473.1:0-3027 GCA_049608285.1 Mycobacterium sp.
TCTGGCCGAGTGTGGTTCTTCTCGTTTTCGTGGGCCTGGTCACGCTCTACCACCTCGGGGTCCCCTGGCGGACGCCGTGGCGCCGTGATGTGCCGGGCGCGCTACTGGCGATCGTGCTATGGCTGTTGGCGTCCGTCGGACTGCGGTTCTACCTCGCGTCCAGCTTCAAGGATGATGCGATCTACAGCCAACTCGCAGCACCAATCGCCATCGTTCTGTGGCTCTACATCACCGCGTTTGCGTTCAACGCCGAGATCGAGCGTATGTGGCCCCACAAGGACCATCCCTGGCGGCTGCGCCGGAACAAGCGCGGGAGCGAGAACAGAAGCACCGATGCCGACCCGCAGGCCTGACCGGTCGTTGGCTACTTGTAGGCGACCGCCGCGCTGGACGGCCCGTCGAGCGCAATGGTCTCGAACGAGCGGAAGCCGGCTGCTGAGCACCACTCCCGAAAATCCGCAGCGGTGTAGTCGAATGCATCACCGAACTCGATCAACATGTTCAGAGACATCGTCAGCCCGAAAGTGTTGTGGCGCCGTGCGTCGTCGATGAGCGATTCGATCACGATGAAGGCCCCGCCGTCAGGCAGCGCCTCATAGGCCTTGGTGATCAAGGCGCGTTTTTGGTCGAGGTTCCAATCGTGCAGGATCATCCCCATCGTGATGACGTCGGCGGCGGGCAGCGGGTCGGTCAGGAAGCTGCCGGCGACCGCTTCGACCCGGTCTCCCAAGCCTTCCTCGGCGACTTTGCGGCCGGCGATCTCAGTCACTACGGGCAGGTCGAAACTCACACACCGCAGGTTCGGGTGTGCGGCGGCAACAATGCGAGTCAGAAGTGCATCCGCCCCACCTACATCGCACAGCCGCGTGTAGCGCTCGAACGGAAACCGGGCGGCAAGCAGCTCGAAGTTGCGTCGCGAGGAGGCGTGCATCGCCGCCATAAAGACCTCGAGCCGCTTCGGTTCGGCGTAGAGCGTCTCAAAGAAGGGCCGGCCGGAATGTTTGGACTCGTTTTGTGCCTGACCTGTCTTCAGCGCCTCGGTGAGGTCTGCCCAGTATCGGTAGTTGCGGTCGTCCCAGATCTTGAGTAAGCCACCTTGGTATGCGGGGCTGTTCTCGTCTAGAAAGCGGGCCGTCTCGGGTGTGTTGCGATACTGGGACTGCCGACCGTCGCCGTCGCGGCTAAGCAGACCCACCGAGACCAAGGTGTCGAGGAAGTCCGTCGTCGGTCGGGGCACCAGGTCTAGCCGCTGGGCGATCTCGGGTGCAGTCATTGCCTGATCTCCCAGCACCGTAAACAGCCCCAGCCCTACTGCAGACAACAGCACCTTCGCCTGGCAATAACCGCCACCGATGGCCATGATGCGATCGGGTTTCAACTCGTCCACCGTCTAACCCCCGATCGTGTGCAGACACAGCTTGCTCTTCGACGACTGTAAACACTCGAGGCGAAGTTTGCGCCGTTCCCAGGCGAGGCCGATCCAGGCGGAGAGCGCCCGAATTCAGAGGACAGGCAGTAGCTGGGCGCAGAATCCTTGCCGGCAGGATAGCCGCGCCTGTGTCGAGCTGACGGTGGGAACGTGGCCTGGTTGGTGGATCTGCGGCCCGAGTCCTCGGCCACACCGGCGTGTTATGCAGTCATTGCAGTCCTGCCGCCACGTTCAAGCCCATCCAGAGTGCGGCCACCCCCGCAAGCAGGCTGACGGGCACCGTCAGTACCCCCAAGCGCAGAAACTCGGTCAGGGCGGGGGCAGCCTGCCGGCTCGTGAGCACCCGGCGCCACAGCAAAGTGGCCAGTGAACCGACGTAGGTGAGATTGGGACCCACATTGACCCCGATCAACATGGCGAGCACGAGCCCAGACGCAGGATTGAGGCCGAGCACGCCGAGCATCACCAGGGTGGCGGGCAGGTTGTTGACGAGGTTGGCCAGCAGCGCGGCCACCAGCGCAACACCGAGCAAGCTGGCGAACGAGGACTCGGTCGGCAGCAGCGCACCCAGCGCCCGGCCCATGCCCTGTCCGATCACGCCCGCCACGACGATGCCCAGAGCGAGCACGAACAGGCAGAAAAACGGCGATGCCTCGCGCACCAGTCCGGGGACGGTGATTTCTCGGCGGATCAGGGAGCGCGCCGCCAACACGCCCGCGCCTGCAACTGCCACCCAAACCGGGTCGACACCAACGAAGCTCGATGCACCGAAGCCGGCCAGAGTAAGCACCAATACCGCCATGACGAAGACGGGTGGAGCGGGATTTGGACCACCGGACGAAGGGGGGATCGGGCCATCACATACCTCTACAACCGGCGCTTGTCGCAGGTCCTCGCGGAAGAACCACCGGAACACCACGTACTCCACTGCGATCACGGCCAGCCACGGTAGCCCCATGATGGCCGCAAACTGCAGAAACGAAAGACCGGTCGCCGAAAACGCCAGCAGGTTCGTCAAATTCGACACCGGCAGCAGTGTCGATGCGGAATTCGCCAGGTGCGCGCATGCATACACGTGCGGTTTGGCCCGCAATCCCAAGCCAACTGCGGTACGGAACACCACCGGCGTCAGCAGAACCACGGTCGCGTCGAGACTCAGCACCGCGGTGGTCGCCGCCGCGGTCCCGAACACCAACGCGAGAAGGCGGAGGGGTTGTCCGCCCGAGCACCGGCCAAGCACTCCGCCCAGCCAGACAAACAGTCCGGCGTCGTCAGCCAGATGCGCCAGCACCAGAATGGCAGCCAGAAAGCCCACCGTCGGACCCAACATCTGGATCTGGCGCATGGCTTCTGTCGGTGAAACGATCCCCACCACCACCGCGATGGCCGCTGCGGGCACCGCGATCATCGCCTCGGATAACCCGCGCGGCTGCAACATCGTGAAGATCAGGACCGCGGCAAGCAGAGCCAGGGCGAGCGCCTCGGCCCCCGCGCCGCTCACCACCGGCGAATCACGTCAGAGATACTTCCACGTCCACAAGACAGCCACCTCCCGCAAAGAGCCTTTGCGTCCTAGGCACCCCTTGCCCGAATGCTCG
>JBMYXJ010000474.1:0-3019 GCA_049608285.1 Mycobacterium sp.
CCGCGACGGCGCCGACCGGCGCTACCAGCGCGAGACCGCCGGCCGCGCCCGCACCGACAGCGAACGGACCGAGAGGTGACGACCCGTGGCGATGACAGCCGAGGTCAAGGACGAGCTCAGCCGGTTGACGGTCAGTTCGGTGAGCGCACGCCGCGCAGAGGTGGCCTCCCTGCTGCGTTTCGCCGGCGGGCTGCACATTGTGTCCGGACGGGTAGTGGTCGAGGCTGAGGTAGATCTGGGAGTCATCGCGCGTCGGCTACGCAAGGACATCTACGAGCTGTACGGCTATAACGCGGTGGTCCATGTGCTGTCGGCGAGCGGCATCCGAAAGAACACGCGGTACTTGGTGCGGGTCGCCAAAGATGGCGAGGCGCTCGCGCGGCAGACCGGCCTGCTCGACTTGCGTGGCCGACCGGTGCGCGGCTTACCCGCCCAGGTGGTCGGCGGTAGTGTCGCCGACGCCGAGGCTGCGTGGCGGGGCGCGTTTCTGGCGCACGGGTCGCTCACTGAGCCAGGGCGTTCCTCGGCGCTCGAGGTCAGCTGCCCGGGCCCGGAGGCCGCATTGGCCCTGGTCGGTGCCGCCCGCCGCCTTGGCGTCAGCGCAAAGTCCCGCGAGGTACGTGGCAGTGACCGGGTTGTGGTCCGCGACGGCGAGGCGATCGGTGCGCTGCTGACCCGGATGGGCGCGCAGGACATTCGGCTGGCTTGGGAAGAGCGGCGGATGCGCCGGGAGGTGCGGGCGACCGCGAACCGGCTGGCGAACTTCGACGACGCCAACCTGCGCCGCTCGGCGCGGGCGGCGGTGGCTGCCGCAGCCCGAGTGGAACGTGCGTTGGCGATACTCGGTGACTCGGTGCCCGACCATCTGGCGGCCGCTGGCAGCCTACGTGTCGCCCATCGGCAGGCATCGCTGGAGGAACTCGGCCGGCTGGCTGATCCACCGATGACTAAAGATGCTGTGGCAGGGCGTATTCGGCGTCTACTGTCGATGGCTGACCGTAAGGCCAAGCAGGACGGTATCCCCGACACTGAGTCGGCTGTGACTCCGGATCTCCTCGAAGACGCCTGATCGTGGGGGTCGGCCTCAGAGTGGGGACGGCCTATCCGAACCCGCCGTTCAACGCGATGCCCGGTGGCACCGGCCTCGACATCGAGCTGATGACCGAACTCGCCGGAGCGCTTGGGGAGTCCGTTGAGTTCGTCGCCTACGACGTCGCAGAGGGTGTGAATTTTGACGGCATTTTCGACCGGCTGGCAGTCGGTGACTATGACTGCGTCGCGGCGGGTACGGCCGTGGCACCGGGCCGCGATCATCGGGCGCAGTTCCTTACGCCATACCTGATCTCGGGGCAGGCGCTGGCCGTGGACACCAGTCGGTTCCCGCACGTGCACTCCATCGACGATCTGAATGGTTTGACCATCGGGGTGCAGCGCGGCGGTACCAGCGAGCAGTTTGCCGAAGGACTTGTTGCCGAAGGTAAGGCTGCGCGGCTACTCGTCTACGACAACGGCGCGATCGGCACGGCCATCGCTCACCTCAGCACCGGTGAGTGCGATGCGGTGACGGAGCTGGATCCCGTGCTGACCGAGTTCGTCAAGTTGGCATACAGGACCAGCCCAGGTGTTCACGTGGTGCAGCGCGGGCTCTCGGTGGAGCACATCGCGATCGCGGTGGCGGTCGCTGACCAGGTGCTTGCCAGCAGGTTGCAGATTGCTCAGGCTGCGTTGGAAGAGGCCGGCACGCTGCAGCGTATCCGCCGCAAGTGGCTGGGCAAGCCGTATGTCGACCAGAGTGTGGCGGCACTCTAGCGCCGGTGTAACCAGGCCGCGCACACCGAGAGGGCCAACCACTAGGCTGGGCGCCGAGCGGTGCCGAAGAGCGCAGGGACCGCGCGGCGCAGTTGAACAGATACTCGTCGTGGAGCAGGTACTCGTAGTTGAGCAGATATAGAGGAGACAGACGTGACGATCCGGGTAGGCGTCAACGGCTTCGGCCGCATCGGGCGCAACTTCTTCCGCGCGCTGGATACGCAGAAGGCCGAAGGTAAGAACACTGACATCGAGATCGTGGCGGTCAATGACCTCACCGACAACGCGGCGCTAGCGCACCTCCTCAAGTTCGACTCGATCCTGGGACGTCTGCCCTACGAGGTCAGCCTTGAGGGTGAGGACACCATCGTCGTAGGCGACATCAAGATCAAGGCGCTCGAACACCGGGGCGCGCTGGCTGAGCTTCCATGGGGAGACCTGGGTGTCGATGTGGTGGTCGAGTCCACCGGCATCTTCACTGCGCGTGCCAAGGCACAGGGCCACCTGGACGCCGGCGCCAAGAAGGTCATCATTTCCGCGCCCGCCACCGACGAGGACATCACGATCGTGCTCGGCGTCAACGACGACAAATACGACGGCACTCAGAACATCATCTCCAATGCATCCTGCACCACGAACTGTCTGGGCCCGATGGCCAAAGTCCTCAACGACGAGTTCGGCATCGTCAAGGGACTGATGACCACCGTCCACGCTTACACCCAGGACCAGAACCTGCAGGATGCCCCGCACAAGGATCTGCGTCGGGCCCGCGCCGCTGCACTCAATATCGTGCCCACATCCACCGGCGCCGCCAAAGCCATCGGTCTGGTGATGCCCGTGCTCAAAGGCAAGCTGGACGGATACGCGCTGCGAGTGCCCATCCCCACCGGTTCAGCAACCGACCTGACCGTACAGCTGGCCACCGCCGGGACCGCCGCGCAGATCAACGCCGCGATGAAGGCGGCGGCGGACGGCCCGCTCAAGGGCATTCTCAAGTACTACGACGCGCCGATCGTCTCTAGCGACATCGTCACCGATCCGCACAGCTCGATCTTCGACTCCGGCTTGACGAAGGTCATCGATGATCAGGCCAAGGTCGTTTCCTGGTACGACAACGAGTGGGGCTACTCCAACCGCCTGGTCGACCTCACGATGCACGTCGCCGGCTGAGACCTCTCAGGAGACCGACATGAGCGATGCCGACACTGCG
>JBMYXJ010000475.1:0-3014 GCA_049608285.1 Mycobacterium sp.
CGGTGTGAGCGCTGGATCGCCAAGTGCCGGGAGGGCAGCTCATGACAGGACAGACACGAGACCCCGCCGCCGGAGCCCCTCAATGGGTGCGCCCGGCGGCGGGTTCGTTGCGTCCCGCAGCAGATCTCGTGGCTGCCTGCGATCAGCTGCTCACCGGCAGCTCCCACCATCTCGCCGCCCCCGCGCTGCGCGATGCGCTTCTGGATCTCTACGATTTCTGGCTCACCACAAAAGCCGCGGAGATCGGAATCACCGAGACAAGCGGATTTGCGATTGTCGCGACGGGAGGCCTAGGCCGAGGCGAGATCCTCCCTTACTCTGACCTCGACCTGATGCTGCTACACGATGACATGCCCTCCGAGGTTGTCAGTGAAGTGGCCGAGCTCTTGTGGTATCCGCTCTGGGACGCCAACGTTCGACTCGATCACAGTGTCCGGACAGTGCCGCAGGCGCTCAAGGTCGCCAAGGACGACATCTCCGCCGGTCTGGCGATGCTCGAGGCGCGTCACATCGCCGGTGCCGCCGACCTGTCCTCTGTGCTGATCGGCGGAGCCCGCAGCCAGTGGCGCACCGGAATCGGTTCGCGTTTCGAAGAACTCGTCGAGCACACCCGGGCGAGGTGGCAACGCAGTGGACAGATCGCCCATCGCGCTGAGCCGGACCTCAAGTGCGGAAGAGGGGGGCTGCGCGACGTTCAACTGCTCAATGCACTGGCGATCGCACAACTGGCCGACGGGTATCCCAGTCGGTCACTGGCGTCGCCGACCGAAACCCTTGGGGAGGCACACCTTTCCCTACTCGATGTGCGCACGGAGCTACACCGGGTGGCCGGGCGCGGCCGTGAGCTTGTGCTGGCCCAGTATGCCGACGAGATCAGCGCCGCACTGCACATCGGCGATCGATTCGACCTGTCTCGCATGCTCTCTGACGCGGCGCGCACCGTCAGCTACTATCTCGATGCGGGCATTCGCACAGCGGCCAATTCGCTACCCCGCAGGGGGCTGTCGGCGCTGCGCCGGCCGATACGCCGTCCGATCGACGAAGGCGTCGTCGAGTTCAACGGTGAACTGATCCTGGCCCGCGACGCCCGGCCCGACCGTGATCCCGGACTGATACTGCGGGTAGCCGCTGCATCCGCGACGACCGGCCTGCCGATGGCGGGCTCGACCCTGGCCCGACTGGTGGAAACTGCACCAGAGCTGCGTACGCCCTGGCCACCCCAGGCCCTCAAAGATCTGCTGGTGATGCTGGCCGCAGGACCTTCCGCTGTTGGCACGATCGAAGCGTTGGACCGTACCGGACTGTGGGGCAGGCTGTTTCCTGAATGGGGAGCGGTCCGCGACCTGCCGCCGCGTGACGTCATTCACATCTGGACCGTCGATCGACACTTAGTCGAAACTGCCTCCCGGGCAAGTGCGTTCACGACGAGGGTATCTCGACCCGATCTTCTTCTGCTGGGCGCTCTGGTACATGACATCGGTAAGGGCCGCGACGGGGACCACAGCGTCATTGGCGCGGAGTTGGCTACCCAGATCGGCAACCGGTTGGGCCTGTGGCCCTCCGATATCGACATCCTGTCTAGAGTCGTCCGCCATCACCTGCTGCTGGCCAAGACCGCCACCCGACGCGACCTACAGGACCCACAGACGATCGCGGCGATCGTGGACAGCCTGGGTGGCGATCCCGTGCTACTGGAACTTCTGCACGTTCTGGCCGAAGCCGACTCGCTGGCCACCGGCCCCGGCGTCTGGGGTGACTGGAAGGCCTCGCTGATCGGGGATCTGGTCCGCCGCGCTCGCATGGTGATGGCCGGTGAAGCGCTTCCTCACCCTGGTCCCGTCGATCCTCGGGTCTTGGCGCTGGCCGAGCAGGAGCGGGTGCATGTCGAGCTGGCGCCGACCGACACCGCGCACATCTACAGCGTCACGATTATCGTGCCGGATCGCAGGGGCTTGCTGTCGAAGGCAGCAGGCGTGCTGGCGCACAACTCGTTGAGGGTGCATTCGGCGTCGGTCAACTCGCATCGGGGTTCAGCGATCAACACGTTTGCCGTCTCTCCGCATTTCGGCGCCCCCCCGCCGGCTGAGCTGCTGCGTCAGCAGCTGATCCTGGCCATCGAAGGTGAGTTCGACGTGGTAGGGGAACTTGAGTTACGGGGGGCTGACAGTTCGGAGACATCCCGGGTAGGTGATGTGCGCTCCGCTGTCCCGATCAACCCCCCTGCAGCTCGTCCGAGGGTTCTCTGGCATGAGGGCGGTGGGCCTGGACAGCTGGTCGCCGAGGTCCGGGCCGCTGATCGCGCCGGGCTCTTGTCGGTGCTTACAGCGGTGTTCGAACGTGCCGAGGTGGACATCGCATGGGCCAAGGTCACCACGCTGGGTTCGTCGGTCGTCGATGCGTTCGGGATCACGGTGGGACCGGGGAGCACGGAGAACGCGGTACGGCAGACGCTTGAACGCGAGCTGTTCGCGGTGCTGCCGGCTCCGCCCGTCAAGCAGGCGGAGGAAGCCAGCTAAGCGTCTTGACCGCGCGCGCCGGCCGAGCCCTGCTCGGTGTGCAGGTCGAGCCGCGCCAGGCGGACAAGTAGTCTTGGCCTCGTGTTTGAATCCCTCTCGGACCGGTTGACTGGTGCGCTCTCGGGCCTACGTGGAAAGGGTCGGCTCACCGACGCCGATATCAATGCCACCAGCCGCGAGATTCGGTTGGCGCTTCTGGAAGCTGACGTGTCGCTGCCGGTGGTGCGCGAGTTCGTCGCCCGCATCAAGGACCGCGCCAAAGGCGCCGAGGTCACGGCCGCGCTGAACCCCGCACAGCAAGTTGTCAAGATCGTCAATGAGGAACTCGTCGGTATCCTCGGCGGCGAAACTCGCCAGCTGTCTTTCGCCAAGGCCCCTCCGACGGTGATCATGCTGGCCGGCCTGCAGGGTTCAGGTAAGACCACCCTTGCCGGCAAGCTCGCGAAATGGCTTAAGGAACAAGGGCATACACCGCTTCTTGTGGCGTGCGATCTGCAG
>JBMYXJ010000476.1:0-3011 GCA_049608285.1 Mycobacterium sp.
GCGATCAGCGCGATCACCAGAGGGCGCAACGTGGCCCCTCGGGCCCATGGCCGCCGCTTGCCACTTCTACGCGACGGGGGCGATCTGGCCGAAGCGGGATGCTCGGCGGTCTTCCGGGTGCGATCAGGACGCGTGCGACCGCTGACTCACTGACCATTTCCAGTCTGGTGCCATGGGCCGCCGCTCATCAGGAGGGCGCCGTGGTTGCGCGCGGGCACATTTTGCCAGCGCGACCATTTCTCTATTTCTCTGACGGCTTTGTCGATGACATTGAGGAAGATCTTGGCATCTATATCGCACAGGCGTATGGACGATGAGTGCATCAGTGGAAGAGCGGATCGTCGCAGCCATCGTGTCCAGGCTGTCAATTTTGCACCGAGGCGCTGGTGGTTTTCTTGCCTTTGTTGGGCAAATGCCCGTCGTGCCCACGCGCATGACCGACAGGGCGTCGTTCGATCAAATGCTGGTGAAGCTCAAGACTCAGGCGCCGGCCGCGCTGGTGGTTTGCGATCAAGGTGATGTCACTCAGACCAGCGCAGGTTATGGCTCACGCGCCTGGACCACCGTCATGAAGATCAGTGTCGTGCTTATTTCGACTCACTTGCGCGACACCGTTGCCGGTCGGTTGAATATCGACCAGATTGCGGATTCCGACCCAGCCCGGGACCCGGGCCTAAGGGTCGCCACAGAGATTGTGCAGCTTCTCTTGAACGGCTGGAGGCCTCTGCCAGGGGACCCGTGCAACGCGCCGCTGAGGGGTGTGAGCTGGCGGACGGTGTTTGCGCGCAACGCCATGACAATGAGAGAGCTCATGTTTGAGATCGACGTTGATACGCGACGCAGTGACGATCCGTCGGATGCCGTCGAACTCGCGGAGATCCTCTCGCACTTCAACCTGGTTCCTCGTACAGAGCAAGAGGCCGAAATCCAAGACGTCCCACTGATGCTCACGGAGTTGACATGAAACGATACATAGTTTTGCGCGGGCCCGTGTGCCCGAACGGACGCACGCCCGTGCTTCATGAGGGGGCGGAATTCAGCATGGCACCCACAAATCCTTGGCTGGTTAAGGCTCTGCGAAGCAAGCGTGTCGAGCTGATTGTGGTGACCAAATGAAGCAGTCGATGCGCGCTGTAATCGGCGCCCTTGCGCTCATCGCCGTATCCCCGCCCATTCTTGCCCAGGAGGACAAGGCCGTGCCTGATTTCATACCTTCAACTACGCTTACGCCCGATAGCTATTTTCGATTTTCATTTACCCGAGAGGCAGAAGGTCTCATTCCCCTGCCACTTGCGGTGGCGGTGATCGGAATTCAAACTGCAGCATCAGCCGTGAGCGATGTTCCTATCCCGACCTCCAACCCCGACGAGGCCGCTGCGCTCTTCGGTCCCGGTAGCGAGTTGTCGCTTATGATCGACAAGGTGTTTGAGACAGGAGCGCTCTTCGGTCAACAGCCGCGCGTTTGGGCTGTTCCGTTGGCCGATCCCGCAGGGAGTGCGACCGCAACCCCCCTGACGATCGCCGGTTTGGCGACGGCTGACGGATTTATCAGGATTGAGATCGCTGGAGTGCTGATTGATGCGCAGGTGCGGAATGGGGATTCGGCGTCTCAGGCCGCTCAAAGTCTGCGCGATGCCGTCCTTGCCAGCATTCGCCGTGTGCCCGTAACTGCATCTGAGGCGGCTGGAGTCGTGACGCTGACCAACAACTTCAACGGCGTGCATGGAAATGATGTGGTGGTGCGCGCCATTGCAACGGTACCTGGCTTGACAGTGACGCTCGGAGTGGCGACTCCGGGGACGGGAACCGCGTCACCAGTTGGAGCCTTGGCGAATCTGCTGGCCGTGGATGTCAACGGTGTGATTCTCCCGCACCATACGAGTGTTGAGGTTCAGGCGGCCAGCGATCACGCTGACGTGGCATGGGAGCCTGGGCGCAAGCGCTGGCGGCACATGCATTTCGGGACCACCGGTGACAATTCGGCCGCCGGTGCCTTGGGGGCAATCAACACCTTCAAGGTGCTCGTAACTGCCTTCGAGAACGCGTCGTCAATGCCGTCGCAGATCGCCGCCGTGATGGGTACACTGCCGTACTGCACCGAGAATCCGAACTTCAACTGGAGTGGCTACGATCGATTGCCGCTCATCGGGCCGTCGTCGGTTGCCGATCGATATTCGCCCATTGACATCGAAGAGTTGCTTGCCTTGGGCGTGACACCTTTGGTCATCTCGGAGGAGAGGCCCGATCGGGCTAGCGTCATTCGGCTGGTCACGACGCAGACCGCTCTCGGTTCTCCGGCGATTCCAACCACACAGCTACTCGATGCGTCGGTGACCTTGGTGACTGCGTACTCAGCACGGCAACTTGACGCCAGCTACAAGATTTCCTTTGGGCCAGACAGTCGGGGTCCGCGCATTATCAACGAGGAGCTCTTGGACAGGGTGCGGCGAATGATCATTGCCACACTGCGGGCGATCGAGAGGGCGGGCTTTATTCGCGATGTCGATGAGCGCAAAGCGTCCATCGCTGTGTACGAGCCGGTGCCGACCGTCCCAGGGCGCATCGTGGCGGACGTGCCCTTGGAGCCGACGCCGCAACTGTTCCAGGTCGCCTTCGATGTTCAGGTGTTTTCCTGAACCTTTTCTGAACCTTTCCTGAACACGGAGCACGGGTGAGTTATGAAAGCACGCGCGATTGCCATGTACATTGACGACACTCTCGGCGGAAGCCGTGAGGTCACGAACACTACAAATATCCAAGTCGCCGACAACGGCGGCGCAAAGTTCATGTTCAACACGCGCGGCAACCCGATCGGCCTTGAGAGCTTCAATGATGGCATGACGCTCACTGCGGATCTGCAGGCCGTCGTCAACGATCCACAGCAGCCTAACTGGTTTGCACTCCGAGTCAGTCGCGAGATCGTGTCGCTCACAGTTGAGTTTGAGGGTGGCTTGCAACTGCAGTTCCAGGGGGCCGTGTCAAAGGTTGGCATGGCCGGGGATAATCAAGGC
>JBMYXJ010000477.1:0-3009 GCA_049608285.1 Mycobacterium sp.
GTGTAGGCCTTCGCTGCGTCCTGTAGGGCATTCTCGGAGAATTCCAGCATCGACCGGTAGTGCGCACTACCCAGGTAGTAGCGTAGCTCCGCCGCGCGAACCCGCTGCAGCACAGCAGGTATCGCCAGGACGTTACCCAGCGACTTGCTCATCTTCTCGCCACCCATGGTGACCCAGCCGTTGTGCAACCAGAACTGAGCGAACCCGCCGCCGGCAGCCTCGGCCTGCGCGATCTCGTTCTCGTGATGCGGAAACACCAGATCCATTCCCCCGGCGTGGATGTCAAACTCCGCGCCGAGATACGCATCGCACATCGCAACGCATTCGGTGTGCCATCCGGGACGTCCTCGACCCCACGGTGTTGGCCACGACGGCTCTCCCGGCTTGGCGCCCTTCCACAGGGTGAAATCTCGCTGATCGCGTTTGCCGGCCGCGACGCCCTCCCCCTGGTGAACGTCATTGGGCTTGTGCCCGGAGAGCTTGCCGTAATCAGGCAGCGTCGCGACATCGAAGTACACATCCCCGGCCGCGGCATACGCATGTCCCCGGTCGATCAACTTCTCGATCAGCTCGACCATCTGGGTGATATGCCCAGTCGCCCGCGGCTCTGCCGACGGCGGTAGTACTCCCAGCGCGTCGTAGGCGGCCGTGAACGCCCGCTCGTATGTCGCCGCCCACTCCCACCATGGGCGTCCCGCGTCGGCAGCCTTGTGCAGGATCTTGTCGTCAATGTCGGTGACGTTGCGGATGAATGCCACGTCGAAGCCTTTAGCGGTCAACCAGCGACGAAGTACGTCGAAGGCGACCCCACTGCGGACATGGCCGATATGGGGTAAGCCCTGCACCGTCGCACCGCACAAATAGATGGAGGCGTGGTCGGGCCGCAGTGGGGCGAAATCGCGCACACCACCAGACAAGGTGTCATAGAGCCGCATGACAGATGCGGGGCGTTCGGTCACGACGGGCCAGCTTACCGGCCTATTCGGGCCTGACCCTCATTCACCGACCAACAACACCGTGGCGATGGCCGCCAGACCCTCTCCTCGGCCGGTCAAACCGAGTCCGTCAGTAGTGGTCCCCGACACGGATACCGGAGCACGCAGAAGTTCGGAGAGCAGCTGCTGGGCCTCGGCACGGCGTGGGGCGATCTTCGGGCTATTTCCGATGACCTGGACGGCGGCGTTTCCCACTCGAAGCCCGGCAGCGGCCACCAGCGAGTACACGTGGCCGAGCATGTCAGCGCCGCTGACGCCACTCCATTCAGGCCGGTCGGTCCCGAATACCTCGCCGATGTCGCCCATGCCGGCGGCCGAGAGCATGGCATCACAGAGCGCATGTGCGGCCACGTCGCCGTCAGAATGCCCGGCGCAGCCATCATCAGCGTCGAACAGCAGGCACAGTAGCCAGCACGGACGTCCAGCTTGGATGGGGTGTACGTCTGTGCCGAGCCCGACTCTCGGGACCGACATCACGCCCTTCAGGAAGCGGTGGCGAGTGCCTCGTCGAGAATGGTCGCGGCCTTCTCGTCGTCCGTGTTCTCGGCGAGCGCCAACTCACCGACCAGGATCTGTCGGGCTTTGGCCAGCATCCGTTTCTCACCAGCCGACAGCCCACGCTCCTGGTCCCGACGCCAAAGATCGCGCACCACTTCGGCGACCTTGTTCACGTCGCCGGACGCCAACTTTTCCAGATTGGCTTTGTACCGACGCGACCAGTTGGTGGGCTCTTCGGTGTGCGGAGCGCGCAGCACCTGGAATACCTTGTCCAGGCCCTCCCGTCCTACGACATCGCGCACGCCCACGTACTCGGCGTTATCAGCGGGCACCCGAACGGTGAGATCTCCCTGCGCAACCTTCAGGACGAGATATTCTTTCTGTTCGCCTTTGATGGTCCGGGTTTCGATCGCTTCGATCAACGCAGCACCGTGGTGTGGATAAACAACGGTGTCTCCGACCTTAAAAATCATCTGTTTCGAGCCCCTTTCACCCAGCAATGTTATCACGGGCCGTTCTGGGGTGCCGATCAACGGTGCAGGTCAGGGGCACCGTCGTCGAGGAGCAGGGGTTGACAGACGGCCGAATTCATGCAACAGCGACGAGATTGTTCTGCTATCTGGCCGTAGCTGGCCGGTTACCTGTGACGTCCGGAACAGGCTTTCGACAAGACGCATCGCCCCTGCGCTACCGCAGGCATTGATCAGCTACTACTCTGCATACTTGTACCGCCGGAACCGCTGAGGACCCGGCGCGCCACGTCACCCAGTCGGCCGAGCAGGAGGCCCCAGTGAACCCCTTCAAACGGCGTGCCAGCACACCTGGCCGGCCCATAACCTTCGCTCTAGCGGGGTGCGGCTTGGCCGCGGCCGTCGTGCTGGGCGGCTGCAGCGCCGGCCAGGTGGCCCAGACCGCGACCCAGGAACCGGCGGTGAACGGCACCAGCGCCAGGGCAGGCGAGGTCGTGCTGCGCAACATCCACCTTCGCGTCTCCCAGACAACGGACTACGTCGAGCCCGGCAGCGACGTGGAGTTGATCTTCCTCGCCGCCAACGACTCACCCGATGCCAACGACAAACTCCTGTCGGTCACCTCCGATGTCGGCAGCGTGAAGGTGAAGGGCGACACCACGCTGCTCGCCAACGGTGTACTGGTGGTCGGCACTCCCGACGGCCAGCCCACACCGCTGGAGAAGGTCGAGGCCGCGAACACCGCGGAAGCCACTGTGGAACTGTCGAAGCCCATCACCAACGGCCTGAGCTACGACTTCACGTTCACCTTCGAGAAGGCCGGCAAAACCACTGTCGGCGTGCCGATCTCCGCCGGCGAGGCTCCACGGCGAGGGGACACCGAAAAGTCCGATGACTCGGCCGTTCACTCCGGCGGCGGCCACTAGCCGGAGGGTTCGGCTATTCGCTCCGCCGGCCACTAGCCGGAAGGTTCGGCTATTCGCTCCGGCGGCCGCCAGCCGGAAGGGTTCGGCTATTCGCTCCGGCGGCCACTAGCCGGAAGGTTC
>JBMYXJ010000478.1:0-3008 GCA_049608285.1 Mycobacterium sp.
CGATTGCCTCGATCTCGACGTAGTCGGCGTTGAAGCTCGGGATCGGCCGGCCGCTTTCGGTCTTGTGCAGCGTGAACCGTGACGATGCGAAGCCCAGCGCGCCGGCCTGGACCGCCTCGGCGGCCAACTTGCGCATCATCGCCAGATCTTCTGGTGTGGCGGGTTCACGATCTACGCCGCGCCGACCCATCACGTACACCCGCAGTGGGGAGTGCGGCAGGAATGCCGCCACATCAATATCGCGTCGGCCGGCGGCGACGGCGTCCAGAAACTCCGGGAACGTCTCCCAGTGCCACGGCAGACCGTCAACCATCACCACACCGGGAATGTCCTCGACACCGGCCATCACGTCGACGAGAACGTCGTGGTCCTCGGCCCGGCACGGAGCGAAGCCGACGCCGCAGTTGCCCATCACCGCTGTGGTCACGCCGTGCGCCGAGGACGGTGTCAGCCGGTCTGACCAGACTGCCTGCCCGTCGTAGTGGGTGTGCAGGTCGACGAAGCCGGGTGTGACCAGTAAACCGGCCGCGTCGATTTCGAGGGTGCCGTCCTCGGCCAACGGCCGGTCGGGGGTGCCGATCGATTCGATGACGCCCTGGCGTACCCCCACATCGCCGACGTAGGGATCGCCGCCGAGACCGTCGACGATGGTGCCGGCACGAACGACGAGGTCGAATGACATACCTCAAATGTACGGTGGGGTGATGATCGACAACTTCGGAATCAACGGTGTTGACGCGGTGTTCCGCCGCAGCGCGCATGCTTGACTCCGGCGCCGCCGCATCCGCGGCCCGCGAGCTGCTCCGTGACGCCTTCACCCGTCTGATCGAGCATGTGGACGAACTGACCGACGGGCTGACCGACGCGGTTTCGTACTACCGCCCGACACCGGAGGCCAACACCATTGCGTGGCTTATCTGGCACAGCGCTCGAATTCAGGACGCGCAACTGTGTGACATCGCGGGTGTCGAGCAAGTCTGGTTTCGAGATGGCTGGGTAGATCAGTTCGCTCTTGAGCTGCCGCCGGACTCCCACGGCTATGGGCACACTCCCGAGGAGGTGGCCAAAGTGCGGGCATCGCCGCACCTGCTCGCCGCCTACTACCACGCGGTGCACAAGGTGTCGCTGGAGTACGTCGCCTCGGTTTTGCCCGACGAACTCGCCCGGATCGTGGACGATCGGTGGACCCCACCGGTTACTGCCAGTGCGCGGCTGATCAGCATCGTCGACGACGCGGCGCAGCACCTGGGCCAGGCCGCCTACCTCAAAGGCATTGCCGACGCAGCCAGGGGTGGGTGATTGGCCGTGGTGTCCGAACGGGGCCGCCGTGCGCCAGGGCACCCGCTCGTCGAACTTGACATGTGTCAACCCAGCTGTGATCTGGACCGCTGGAATGGTTAGCATGAACTCATGACCGCGACTCGCGACCTGGACCAGCCCCACCCTTTCACCGGTACCGGCATCATCAAGAACCCGGCGACGGGGTCCGTTGCTGGGGAGGTGCGATGGACGGATCCCGCCGATGTGCCACACATCGCGGCAAGCCTGAATGCCGCGCAGAAGGAGTGGGAGGCGCGCGGCCCGAAGGGGCGGGCAAAGGTGCTGGCCCGCTACGCCGTGTGGCTTGGCGAGCACCGTGCTGAGATAGAGAAACTTCTGATGGAGGAGACCGGCAAGTCCGCCGTGGATGCTTCCCAGGAAGTGCCGCTGGTTCTCATGATCACCTCCTACTACATAAAAACGATGGCGAAGGCGCTCGCCCCTGAGTCTTGCCCGGCGTCGCTGCCGTTCCTGGCGATCAAGCGGATCACAGTTCACTACCGGCCCCGCCCTGTCGTCGGCATCATCGCACCGTGGAATTACCCTGTCGCCTTGGCATTGATGGATGCCGTCGGTGCACTCGCCGCGGGCTGCGCGGTGCTGTTGAAGCCGTCTGAACGGACACCGCTGACCGCCGAACTGTTACTGCGTGGCTGGCTGGATTCAGGTGCGCCGGAAGTGTTTGCGTTGGCGCAGGGCGCGCGCGAGGTGTCCGAGGCCGTCATCGACAACTCCGACTACATCCAGTTCACCGGGTCCGCTGCGACCGGTGCCAAAGTGATGCAACGTGCCGCGCACCGGCTGACACCGGTGAGCCTGGAACTCGGCGGCAAGGACCCCATGATCGTATTGGAGGACGCCGACATCGAGTTGGCTGCGCACGCGGCAGTATGGGGCGCGATGTTCAATGCGGGGCAGACCTGTGTGTCGGTCGAGCGGGTCTACGTGCTGGAACCGGCGTACGACGAGTTCGTTGCAGCGGTGGTGCGCAATGTGGAGAAGCTCAAGACTGGCGCCGGCGAAGGCTACGACTTCGGCGCGATGATCGACGACACGCAGGTCACCGTGACCGAACGCCATGTGCGCGACGCGCTGGCGGCCGGCGCCAAAGCCCTGACCGGCGGCGAACGCCTCTCGGGTGGAGGCAGCTTCTACCCCCCCACCGTGCTTGTCGACGTGGACCATTCGATGGTGTGCATGACAGACGAGACTTTCGGCCCGACGTTGCCGATCATGAAAGTCGCCAGCGTCGACGAAGCGATCCGATTGGCCAACGACAGCCGATACGGCTTGTCGGCCGCGGTGTTCTCCCGCGATGTAGAACGAGCGAAGGCCGTTGCTCTGCAGTTGGATTGCGGCGCAGTCAACGTCAACGACGTGATCTCTAACCTTATGTGTACGACGGCGCCGATGGGTGGTTGGAAGACCTCGGGGTTGGGTACCCGCTTCGGTGGCGCCGAAGGCATGCGAAAGTTCTGTCGGCAGGAAGCGGTGGTGGCGCCCCGCACCACCATGGGTGCGGGCGGCAACTACTACAACAATTCGCTCAAGGCGCTTAAGCGGATGAACACCATCACGACCAAACTCGCGCTCATCACCCCCAGGCGCAGGGCGAAGTAGCTGACCTTTGCGTCACATGCGGTGAGAAGTAGCCGACGCTTGCACTATCTGCAGTTAACTGGTTGACC
>JBMYXJ010000479.1:0-3003 GCA_049608285.1 Mycobacterium sp.
CATCACCTGCGGAGACAACGCGTCCTTGACGCCGGCCTTGATGCTGTGCACGCACTGGTAGCAGAACTCACCGATGACCGGCAGCCCCCGCATCGCCTTGCGGCCTTCCTCGAGCATCCGCTCGTATCCCGGCTGCAGCCGTAGGCCCGCCATGTGTTCGGCGAAGCCGCCAATCGTCGGCGCATAGCTACGGCCGTTGTCGTTGACAACAATCACCACCGGCCGCGACGAGGCGGCGATGTTGTTCAACGCTTCCCAGCACATGCCACCAGTGAGCGCACCATCGCCGACGACGGCGACAACGTGGCGGTTGCGGTGGCCAGTGAGTTCGAAAGCTTTGGCCAATCCGTCGGCGTAGGACAGCGAGGAGCTGGCATGACTGGACTCGACCCAGTCATGTTCGCTCTCGGACCGAGAGGGGTAGCCCGACAGGCCGTCCTTTTTTCGAAGCGTGTCGAAGTCCTGGCTGCGTCCGGTGAGCATCTTGTGCACATATGCCTGGTGACCGGTGTCGAAGAGGATGGGGTCGTGCGGTGAATCGAAGACGCGGTGCAGCGCCAACGTCAACTCCACCACGCCGAGGTTAGGCCCCAGATGCCCACCAGTCGCAGCAACTTTGTAGATCAGGAAGTTGCGGATTTCGCAGGCCAACTCGTGAAGCTGCGCCTGCGTCAGGTGCTGCAGATCTGCAGGGCCGCGGATCTGTTCGAGCATCCCGTAAGTCTACGCACGGCCGTCGCCTCAGTCTTGTCCAGATTGGTAGATGTCGGGCACTCCGTCAGAGTCGGAGTCTTTGGTCTCGACAGCGCGAATCCGGCGGTAGGCGGCATTCCTGCTGAGCAGCACACCGGCCGCTAACGTCGCTGCCAACACGGAACCCGCCAACACACCGACCTTGACCAATTCGTCACGATTGGTGCCCAGTCCATAGGCCAAATCGCCGATCAGCAGCGACACAGTGAAACCGATCCCGGCAAGCATGGACACGCCAAGAACATCCACCCAGCGCAGAGACGGATCCAGCTTGGCGCGGGTCGCGGCGGCCATAAATCGTGTGGTCAAGAGGATCCCCACGGGTTTACCCAGAACCAGTCCGAGCACGATGCCCAGCGCAACCGGGTCGCTGAGCGCGCTGGTGAGCCCGCTGAGGCCGCCAAAGGCCACGCCCGCGGCGACGAAAGCGAATACCGGGATTGCGATTCCGGCTGAGATCGGGCGTATGACGTGCTCAAAGTGCTCAGCCATGCCTACTCGAGCGTCCTGGTCGACCTCGGCCCCGTGACGCGTCGCCGAACGGCGCACCGGAACCATGAATCCGAGTAGCACCCCCGCCACCGTTGCGTGCACGCCAGACTCGTGCAGCAGTACCCAGGTGGCGAGTGCAAGAGGGATCAGCAACCACCAGGACTGCACACCGCGCTGTACGCACAGCGCGAACGCAGCCAGCGGCACCAACGTCAAAGCCAGGGCAGTCAAATTTATTTCGTCGGTGTAGAAGAGGGCGATAACAGTGATCGCCAACAGGTCGTCGACTACGGCCAGGGTCAACAGGAACGTCCGCAGGGCCGCGGGCAGGTGGGTCGAGATGACCGCGAGCACGGCTACCGCGAACGCGATGTCGGTCGCCGTCGGGATCGCCCAGCCGCGCAGCGCCCCATCCCCGGTCTTGATATTCACCAGGACGAAGATCAGTGCCGGTACTACCATCCCGCCCACCGCGGCGGCTATCGGTAGCGCGGCGCGACTTGGGTTGCGCAGGTCTCCGGCAACGAATTCGCGCTTGAGTTCCAGCCCCACGACGAAGAAGAAGATGGCCAAGAGCCCATCTCCGGCCCAAGCCCCCAGGGTGAGACTTAGGTGTAGGCCGAAGGGCTCCCCGCCGATCTGGAGGTCCCGCAGCGCGAAGTAGCTTGGCGCCCACGGGGAGTTAGCCCAGATCAGTGCTACTCCCGCGGCGACCAGCAGGATCAACCCGCCGACGGTCTCGGTCCGCAGGATCTCGGTGATCCTGCGGGTCTCCGCCCATGAGCCGCGGGAGAAGAGCACAGAGCGGATACGTCGCCCGCCGCGGTTAGATGTCACAGCCTGCCTCTAGTTCTCGTCAACGAATGCCCGCCGACCAGACTTCCCGGCACACCCGCCCGACATGTTATGCCAGACCCTCGAGTTGCACCGATCATCGTTGCAGCGCCGCGACACATTCGACGTGGTGGGTCAATGGGAATGAGTCGAATACTTCCAGCTGCTCCACCGTGTAGCCGTGGCCACGGTAGAGCCCGATGTCACGCGCGAAAGAGGCTGGTTCACAGCCGATGTGGACGATGCGCGGCACACCTGCGGCCGCGAGCAAGTCAATCACCTCACGGCCGGCCCCGGCACGGGGTGGGTCCAGCACGGCGACGTCGGCACCGCGTCGCTGCCCGGCCAACGCGCGCCGCACAGACTCGGTCCGTACCGAGACGCAGCCGAGGTCGGCGAGCGCAGCACGCGCCGAGCGGGATGCGCCCCGCGATGTATCGACGGTAAGAACGTGGCCGCTGTCGCCGACAGCTTGGGCCAGGGCCGCGGCGAATACGCCGACCCCGCCGTAGAGGTCCCAGGCGGTCATGCCCGGTTCGAGCTGAGCCCACCCGGCGACGAGCGAGCTGTACAGCGTTGGCGCATCGCGATGTGCCTGCCAGAACGCCGTCACCGGGACCTGCCAGCTCTGCTGGTCAACGCGCTGGACCGCCTCATAGCTACCTTCTGCCACGGTTATCCTCCGGCCCCCACCGGTGGGGGCGGTCTTGCGGTCACCGCGGCGGGTCCCCGACACCACGATGTGGCGATCGTCGTCGTCGTCGATCGCCACATGGACGTGCGAGCCCGCGGGCCATTTCCGGTCGGCGACTCCGGCAAGCATGCCCGCGGGCAGCTGGGCACATTCCAGCCGGTGTACCAGCTCTGCACTGTGGTAACGGTGAAAACCGGCTCGGCCGTCTGCTGCGGTGTCCAGCCTCACCC
>JBMYXJ010000480.1:0-337 GCA_049608285.1 Mycobacterium sp.
ACGCGCTTGCCACCTGGTTCGAGGCGCGGACGGTCGTTGAAGCTAACAAGCCGAACGAACTCGGTGGGGCGGCCAGCGTGTCGGCATTGGGGCTTTCGCGGCTGTGCTATGACACACTGCTCGCCGACGGACCGTCGGCGCTCGCGGCCGTCGAGGCGGGAGCGCTGACTCCGGCAGTCGAACGGATCGTCGAGGCCAACACCTTGCTATCGGGCGTGGGGTTCGAGTCGGCTGGGCTGGCAATCGCCCACTCGGTGCACAACGGTCTCACCATGCTGGGTCCTACCCACGACTTCCTGCACGGCGAGAAGGTGGCCTTCGGGCTACTCGTTCAGCT
>JBMYXJ010000480.1:347-2990 GCA_049608285.1 Mycobacterium sp.
CGACGTGGTCACCTTCTGCCGCGCTGTGGGGCTGCCCACTCGGCTTGCCGACATCAGTCTTGATACCGCCACCGACGACGATCTGCGAGTGGTTGCCGAGCGCGCCACAGCGCCCCATGAGACCGCGCACAATGAGTTGTTCGACGTGACCCCAGAACTCATTGTCAACGGGATCCGTGCCGCCGATTCTTGGTCACGGGCAGGGTAGGGGCTAGGCAGGGGCAGGTAGCGCGACGCACACGTACCCTGAGGGACGTGCCCGAACTCCATCCCGACATCGCAGTCCTTGCTCCGCTCTTGGGTACCTGGGTAGGTCAGGGCGCCGGCGAGTATCCGACCATCTCGCCGTTCGCCTACACCGAGGAAGTCTCCTTCGCCCATATCGGAAAGCCATTCCTGCGCTACGAACAACGGACGAAGGCCCTCGATGATGGTCGCCCGCTGCACGCTGAGACGGGTTACGTGCGGGTACCGTCACCGGGGCGGGTCGAACTGGTTCTGGCCCATCCGACTGGTATCGCCGAGATCGAAGAAGGTGCGCTGACGGTGATCGGCGCCACGATCGAGATGGAGCTGACGGCGACGGTGATCGGTCTCACGGAATCAGCGAAAGCTGTTACCGCACTGAGCCGTTCCATTCGTATCGAAGGCGGCGAGCTCACCTACACGCTATTACTCGGTGCGGCCGAGCAGCCGCTGCAACACCATCTCGCCGCGGCGCTACGCAGGAAATCCTGAGAATCGACACCCTCAGCGTTGCGGGCTCTGGACCTCAAAATCCCCACAGGCAATGACGAATCACTTTGTGGCGATGCCGGGGTTTGTCCCGGGTTGTGGTCGTGGACATGATTGGTGGTCTTGTAACTGCTCGCCGGCGGCGTCGCGGTTTCCCGCGTCCGCACGGTGAGCCAGAACAATGAATTTAGGCTGACCGCTTTGGTCGAAGGCGCCGACCACGACCAGTGTGTAGAGCCCCATCTCTTCGCGTGCTCCGTGGATGCCGTCGGCGAGCAGCTGGAAAGGGTTCAGCTCGTCGAGGTCGGCACCATTGACGGCGACCGCGCTGTAGGTGTGGCCGGCCAGTGGTGTGGGGAACGTTGCCCAGGCAGAACCGATCAGGTCGGTGCTGGCCGCGAGGATGTCGTACACGTCGGCACGTAGGCAGTCCATGTGGATGTGCAACTGGTCCTGCGACCGAGTGATCGCCGAATTGACCGCTAAGCTGATCCACTCTCGGCTGATCCTGCCGCCGGCCAGCTCCTCAACGAACGATCGCTCCTGCCAGGCTGCGGCGAAATAGTTAGTCGCGTCGGGCTCCAGCAGTTCGGGGCTTTCGATCCCGGTGATCCGTGCGGTCGGGAGTAGCAGATATTGGTGCGCTCCGACGGTGTCCTTGTAGACTGCATAGCCGCGGTCCTCGCCGAAGCGAAGATCCACGCGCGCACACGGTGCCGGGTCGTGATGCCGGTACTGGTTTGTGACGCACTGGCTGTGAACGATCGTCCACAGCGCGTTCGGGTCGGCCTGCACGCTGCCGACAGCGACGAGAGCGAATATGAGCGCGATTGTCAGCGCCCGAATGCCGCTCCGAATCTCACGCACCGCCACACCCTATTGGGCGGTCCGTCGCGTGTCCGGCGAAGTATCCGCATGGCGGGAGCTGTCGAGCAGGGGTGAATGGTTCACGTGAGGAATGGCTGAAGAGTAGATGTTGCCGGGGCCGGTGGTCGGGCTGGCTTCAAGCCCAGCGCTGCTAATACCGTGGAATGGTGGTGATATTGCGGACGCGTGTCGGTTCGGCGGTCCTGGTCGCGGTGAGTTCTCATCGGGTGAGGATTTCGGAGAGGATGACGGTTGCTTCGGTGTAGCGAACCCGGCTCCTATGCATCGGCGGACTCTGCCAACAAAAGGGAGCCAGGTGTTGGGCGGTATCAGGGGAGCGCCGGAATGCGAAGCTCATACATGTCAGAACCGTCACCCGCGGTCACCATTTCGCCCCCGGGGCGCACGGCCCACCGCGTCATCAACCCAGTCTCTCGGTTGCTCTTGGTCACTCCAGTCCTGGGCACCACACGCAACAGGCTGATGGTTGTGAGCTTCGTCCACGGTGTCACTGCAGCTCTCAACAAGACGGTATTGGTGACCGCGAGCGTTGAGTGGGGTTGGACGTCGTGCAGGCACCTTCGGTGGCGGCGGCAGTTGTCGCCGGGCGTGACCTGAGAAGTGTTCCGAACCCGGGTGACCCCCTAATACAGCAGGTACGGCACTCGAGTCTTGAGGAATGCGGCGGCTTCAAGGTCCCATTCCTCGAGGAGCGGCCTGAGTTGACCGGCACCGATCGCGAGGCGCACCTTGTCCGATCCGGTCAGCAGATCGATCGAGGGACCCCAGGCAAAGTCGTCCGGATGCTGCTTGCGAATCGAGTCGATGAGGAGCAGTGCCGTGCGGACCGGCCGGTAGGTCTGCCGATCGGTGACCACCAGCCCGATGGCCGGGATCGTCTGTCCAGGAAACTTGAGGGCGCTGTCGGCAACCGACATGGTGATGGCCTGGAAGCCAATGCCCGGGAGCTGCATGGCGTTCATGGCCTCGACCACGCGCGGCGCATCGAGCCATGACGCACCGACCTGCTCGAACGGCCGA
>JBMYXJ010000481.1:0-2987 GCA_049608285.1 Mycobacterium sp.
CCAGCCATAGACCTCGTTCATCTTGTCGAGGCCCTTGCGCCGTATCTCGTCCATGTTTACTCCTTCGGGTGCGGCACGCCGAGCCCGGCGGCCAGGTTGTGGAGCGCCACCTGCGCCAAGGGCAGGTCTACGGCGTTGGCTTCGCCGAGCGCCAACGCCAGGCCGAGGTCCTTCTCCCCCAGTCCACGGGTGTGGATGAAGGCGTCGCGTAGCCAATGATCCGGGGGCAGATCTGCCATGTCCTCACGCACGATGATCGCGCCGGGACCGCCGGTCAGTGCGTCGGTGTGGCGAACAACCCGGCCCAGTTGCCCCAGGTTGATTCCGTTGGCCTCGGCCAGCTCCATCGCCTCGCATGCTGCGGCATAACCAATGAAGCTCAGCATGTTTCGGGCCAGCTTCATTCGGGTGCCTGCGCCCGGCCCGCCGGCGTGGATGATCATCGAACCCATTTGCTTGAACGCTGGCTTGATCCGCTCGTATACCTCGCGGTCGGCACCCACCATGATGGCCAGCTCGCCCTTCTCAGCCGCCGCCCCGCCGCCACTGACCGGTGCATCGATAACGTGGATTCCTCGAGTCTGCAACCTATCTGCGAGCTCGACTGCAGTCTCCGGGCTTATCGTGGAATGGATCGCGATGACAGTACCGGGCCGGGCGTGCTCAGCGAGCTCGGCGACGACGCCGTACACCTGTTCGTCGTTCAGGACGGTCACGCTGATGATGTCCGCTGCCGCAACGTCGGCCACCCCGCGAGCTAAAGTGGCGCCCAACTCTGCCAATGGAGCCATCACCTCAGCACGCAGGTCGAAGACTGTGAGGCCGCCTGGCCATGCAGCCAGGCGTTGGGCCATCGGTGCGCCCATGTTTCCAAGACCGATATAGCCGAGCTTGGGCTGTGCGGTCTGATCTTCGGGCAAGCGTTCGTCACTGCTCATCAGCGGATGATCTGTCCACCGTCGACGTTGAATATCTGGCCGGTTATCCACTTGGCCTGATCCGAGAGCAGGAAGAGCATCATGGGGACCAAATCCTCGGTTTCTCCCATACGTGACAAGGGAATACCCTTCACGATATCGGCAACCATCTCCTGAGGCGTAGTACTGCGGTTGGCCTCGGTGTCGATCGGCCCAGGCGCGATCGCATTCACCCGGATGTTCTGCCCGCCGAGCTCAGTAGCGAGTTGCTGGGTCAGCCCGTTGATCCCCACCTTGGCCAGCCCGTAGAAGTTTGAGTACATCCACGCCGCTGTGGACGACTGGTTGACTATTGCCCCACCGCCCCGCTTCTGCATTTTCCGGTAGACCGCGCGGGTGCACACCAATGCCCCGTCCATGTTCACGCTCATGAATTTCTTGTAATAGTCCCAGTCGACGGTGAGAAGGAAATCCAGCTTCATACCGCCGAAGATGGCCGCATTGTTGATCAGGTAGTCGATGCCACCGAACTCCGAAAGCGTCTGCGCCGCCATCTCCTTGGCCGAATCGGGATCGGATACGTCAACTGGCTGCGCGAGGGCTGTTCCCCCCTCACCTGAGATCCCGTCGGCGACCCTTTGGGCCCCTTCGGTGTTGATATCGGCGACTACCACCGCGGCGCCCTCGCGGGCAAGCGCCTCGGCGTAGGCCTGACCGATACCACCGCCGGCACCGGTGACGATCGCCACCTTCTCGTTGAACTGGTCGCCATACAAACCCATGTAGATCTCCTTAGTTCGCTGCCGTGGCAATCGCTTTAGTTTCGAGGTATTCCTCGAACCCTGCGAGGCCCATCTCCCGGCCGATCCCGGATTGCTTGTAACCGCCGAACGGCATGTCAGCCGAATACCAGACGCCCCCGTTGACGTTGACGGTGCCGACTCGCAGCCGGGCGGCGATGCTCGCGGCCCGCCCTTGGTCACTGGAGAACACTGTGCCCGACAAGCCGTAAGGCGAGTCGTTGGCGATCCGTACTGCGTCGTCGTCGCCGTCGTGGGCGATGACCGTGAGCACTGGTCCGAAGATCTCCTCGCGGGCCACCTTCGCGGCATTGTCCAGACCGGCGATCACCGTCGGTTCGATGAAGAAGCCGGCATCGCGGTCGGCGGGACGGCCACCGCCGCAAGCGAACCGGCCACCTTCGGCGACCGCCAATTCCAGGTAGCCCAGGATGCGCTCCCGCTGACGCTCGGATATCACCGGCCCGCAGATGGTTCCGGCATCGTTCGGGTCGCCGGGCTTCAGCCCCGCCATGGTCGCCGCCGCCGCCTCGACAGCCTCGTCGTATCGGGCGCGCGGCACCACCAATCGCGTGGTGATCGCGCAGCCCTGACCGGCGTGTAGTGAGGTCGTGAAGGCCGATATCGAGCACGCGGCTGCCAGGTCCGCGTCGTCGAGCACCAGAAATGCCGACTTGCCGCCGAGCTCGAGGAACACCTTCTTCAGCGTCGCCGAGCACTCGTTCATCACCACGCGTCCGGTGTTGGTCGACCCGGTGAATGACACCATGTCCACGCGCGGGTCCTTGGACAGCAGTGCGCCGACGCCATGGTCGCTGGAAGTGACAATATTGACGACCCCGGCCGGCGTATCGGTGTGCTCCAGGATCAGCTGACCGAGCGCTGCCGCGCTCCAGGGGGTGTCGGGCGCCGGTTTCAGCACTACCGTGTTGCCGGCCGCCAGCGCCGGTCCCAGCTTGGCGAGGTTGATTTGGTTTGGGAAGTTCCACGGCGAAATGGCACCTACTACCCCGACGGCTTCGCGGGCGATCGTGCGGTGAGTCTTGATACCCATCGGTGTTGCGACCCCCAGATCGGTGGTCCACTGATAGGACTCCGCGGTATCCGCGGAGAAGCTCAGGTCTTCAATCGGCCCCTCGAGCTGCGCCATCGAGGTGAGCATTCGGGGTGCGCCCACCTCGGCGATGGCGAGTTCCCGCAGTTCCTCGACGTGGTCGCGCATCGCCTGTTGGAGCTGGCGGACACACCGCACGCGCAACTCGACGTTCGT
>JBMYXJ010000482.1:0-2983 GCA_049608285.1 Mycobacterium sp.
CGGCCGCTGATGCGCTGTCCAGGCTCTCCGAGTTGTCCCGGCAAGCTGTGCAGAGCCGGGAGGCCGTCACCTCCGCGCAACTCGATCTCGACGCTAAGCTGGCTGCCCAGACCGCCGCCGAAGAACGCCGCCGCGCCGACCTGGTGGCCCTTGAGGCCGCGAATTCCCAACTGCAGGCCCATCAGGGGTCCGTCGACCGGGTGGCCGCGAGCATGTACATGAGTGGACGCAGCGGGGTGTTGGCGGCGTTATTGACTGCGGGCTCCCCGCAGCAACTGATCGACCAGATTTGGCTGCAGCGGACGATACCGGAGAGAATTGCCGATCAGGTGAAGGCCTTTCAAGCAGCACGTGAGCGCGCGGCCAGCGCCGCCCGGGCCTCAGAGATATCAGCCGCCGACGCCCTAGCCGCGGTCGAGCGGTCGGCCGCGGTGCGTGAGGATCTGCAGGCCAGGTGGAGCGAACTGCAGCGACAGATCGCGGACGCGGAGGCCCAGTACGCGGCGTTGACCCCGCACCAGCGAGCAGTGTTCGACAACCCGGGCGCGGCTCGGCCGCCGGCGCCAAGTGCCCCTGCGCAGGCCGACTCGGCGATCATCGCGATGCCCGGCAATCCTGTGGGCGAAATTCCTCCACCCTCCGCCCCCGCCCGCGCGGAGGTCCCGGAGGTCGCGGAGGTCCCGGAGGTCTTGCCCGTTGGTGTTGCCTCAGAGACTGGGTTGCAGGCCAACACCGTCGTGGCCGCCCGCGCGGTCAGCGCCAGATTTCCTGAGGTTGCCGACATCGGCGGGGTGCGTCCAGACTCCAAGCCGTGGCACCCGAACGGCCTGGCGATCGACGTGATGATTCCCAATCCAGGAACCCCCGAGGGCATCGCGCTCGGAAACGAGATTCTCACGTTCGTGATGAGTAACGCCGGCAGATTCGGGTTGCAGGATGCGATCTGGAGCGGCACCTACTACACGCCAGGCGGTCCGCAGGGATCAGGGTACGGCCACAATGACCATGTGCACATCACCACGACACCAAGCGGCTAGCCGGGCGAATCGGAGGGGGTCCGCGGCCGCTGATTCGGAATCTCAGGCAATAGCGGTGCCATAGGACCCGCATAGGCCCGCGCTGTGGTCACCGAGCAATCCCTCGACCTCAGTAAAGCGACGCTGGCATTTGGTTTCCGTATCCAGCGCATCATCCAGCGCATCGCCGTGATCATCACGCCCATGCGTCCTGTTCGGCGTCGTCGCGACAGCCCGCGCTGCAGGAGCGCACCGCTGCAGGGCCATATCCGCGTCCATGGCGGCGATCACCCGTGCGGGACATGCAGGTTATCCGTGTAATGGTGCCGTGCGCCATATGGACGCTGCACGACTGGCACCTCGGATCAACGCCGTTGATGAACTGTGGCTATTTCGCGAGCGCGATCAGTACGCCCTGCCGCAGCGATCGAACGACCTGCATAAGTGTGGCGTCGTTAATAGCGACGCAGCCCGCGGTTGGTCCGCGGTCTGTGGCGTACAGGAAGGCACTGCCATTGCCCGAAACCCTGGCCTTGTTGACTCCCATCACTATCGCGCGCACGTATTGCGGGATCTGCAGGTTCTCAGTGTCCCGCGGCGCTCTGCCAGTGAGGCGTGCGCGTCGCCAACTTGGCTACGCCCCGGTCAATTTCGATCGAAGGACCTGGCGGGCGGTACCTTGTGTACCTGGGGGAGTGGAACCAATAACGAAGGCACACCACCACCGGCTCAACGCATCCCGAAGCACCCGCTACGGGAAGGATCGCCTGCGACCGTCGCCGCCCCGCGCTGACGGGTATCACGCGTCCGGGGAGGTTTGCCTGTCCAGTCTCACGACGTCGCGGACCACAGTTGCCCGGTACTGCGGCAGGGCCGTTCGCGCTGGGCCGCGGACCACTGATCCGTCGGCGATGTCGAACTTACTGCCATGGCATGCGCAGTTAATCGTGCCGTCGGCAACATCGCGCACAGAACAGCCTTGATGCGGGCAGACTGCCGAGAACGCCCTGAAGGTTCCCTCCGACGGTTGAACCACCACAATGGCCTGGTCGGCCAACACGTGGCCGCCGCCAACGGGGACATTCGCGACGCGCACGTGGGTCGGGCCTTCATGGGCCTTTCCCGTCGCGCATCCCGCCGCTGCCGCCGTGCCTAGTAGAGATGCCGCCGCAAGGACCGTACGCCTGTCTGTTAATGGCTCCGATTGCCCCGAACACCCTGTGGAACACGTGTTGTCGCACCTGGGCGAGCCGCGCCACGTGGTCATGCAGTCACCAGCAGTCCAGTCGCGTACATCACAAGGAGCCCGACGGCGACGCCGCCGAGGGTGGCTGCGCTGATTCTGCTTTGGGTGGGTCCCCGCAGGCTGGGCGTTATCTGCACGATGACTTTGACGATCGCACCCACCCCGAGGCCGAGCAGCAATACCGAGAGTGATGTGTTGTTGACTGCCGCACCCAGCACGGCCCCGAGGATCGCGGGCGTTCCCGCGATGAGCCCGAGTCCGAGCAGCGCCGCCACCGAGGGGCGCCGTACCGTCAGCGGCGCCACCACGGCAATTCCCTCGGTGGTGTTGTGCAGGGCGAATCCGATGACCAGGAAGGCACCCAGAGCGAGTTCACCGACTGCGTAGGCAGATCCGATCGCGAGCCCTTCGCCGAGGTTGTGCAGACCGATCCCGATGGCGGTCAACAGCGCCAGCCGCATGCCGGTGTTCTCATTTGAGGCGTCGCCGGCATCACTTTCGGCCCGTCGCGTGCGCAGGTGCTGGTCTAGGGCGGTCAATGCGAGGAAGGCCAGTGCGGCTCCGAATACGACAAGCATCGCGCCGCCGAAGGCGCCGCCGGATTCGGCGGCGAGTTCGAGACCTTCGCTAGTCGCGTCGACTGCGAGGAAGGCCAACAACCCGACGGTGAAGGCCAGCAGGAATTGCACCAGACCGCGGCCGGCCGCGCGTAGAAACGGCA
>JBMYXJ010000483.1:0-2979 GCA_049608285.1 Mycobacterium sp.
CGCCCACCCACTGAAAATCGGGCAGCTTCCACGTCACATCCCCACTGGTGGCTGCCGACGTGAGCACCCAGCGGTGGTACATGATTTGATCGGTCGGATTATGGACGGTGACGGTGCCCGCCGCTGTCGTCGCCGTCGAGGTGAACTCGTCGGTGTAATCGTCCTCATACCACAGAGGTTGCGCCGCCCTTAGCTTCAGCAGCAGGTTGCCGTACTGCTGTTTGAGCGGGTCGGATTCGGAGGTGAACTCCGGTTCCTCGTACATGAGCACGTCCAACTTGCGGGTGCCCGAAATGTCGGTGACCACCTCAATCGTGGTCTTCTTCGGCGTCAGCGACCACGGGTCGTCCTCGTAGGCGAAAATCTGCCGAAACGCCGACTCGTTCCACTCGTAGGTGTTCGACACCGTCTCTTTACAGTGGAAGCCCATTTCAAGGTCTCGGTGTAGCCACTTCGTCGCTTTCGCTGTTGAGCCGCGCTGAAACGCCCCAGTCTTGTAGGTGGTTTTCACCGGAGCCTCGTAAATCCCCGACACCTGACCTTTGGCTAGCCAGATACCCTCTTGGCCTGCCTTGTCGCCGTGGACGTGGAACACGTGTTCCCCGCGCCGAATGCGGATAGCGGTAATACCCGGTGCCGCCATCAGGAGACCGGCCTTCCGGTGTACTGCATCGACGCCAACCGTTGGCGGGCGCTCAGCGAGCGTGACAACTCATCCACATCGGAGACGGAGATGTTTTCGATGTTGATGCCGTGCGATGCCTGCGCCGGCTGCGTGTTCGCCATGATGTCCCACTGCTGCTGCGTGAGAACAGGTTCAGGACGCTTCGACATATTCACCGCTACCCCACCGGGCTCCAACATGCCGCCCGAGTCATAGACGCCGCCCGGACGTTTCGATTTCTTGTCCTGCTCGATCAGCCCGTTGATGCTGTTTTGTGCGGAGTCGAATCCGATCGCTGACGGCGCCCCGAACGGGAACATTTGCTCGACAATCGCATCAGAAGCGATGCCGCCCATTTGCGCCCAGTAGGAGACGCCGCGCTTGGCGGCTTCGGTGCCTAATCCGATCGCGAATTGTGCACCCGCAGCACCGGCTTGTGATGCCCCGGCTGCACCCGCACCGAACGATGCGCCCGTGATTGCCGCAGACACGGCGGTGGATGCTGCGGATGCGCCCTGGTCGATCAAACCGTTGACAACCTCGGCGCCTGTCATCCAGATACGGGACAGGTTCGATGTGCCCGCAACGGTGTTCGCTTTCGCCGCTTTCGGGATGAACCCGGCCAGCCGTGCGAGTGCTTCGTCCTGCGGATTCGCCGGCGCCTGGATGGGTTTGCCGTCCATGCCGAGCGGGCGCCCGTCCGGGCCTTTCACGGGTGAACCGTCCGGGCCGAGCATCGGCGGCGCTGACGGCGCCATCTGCGGCGCTAAATCTGGGCTTACCGGCCCCGGTTCTGGTGTGGTGACTTGTGTGCCGCCGCCGAACGGTGCCGGTGCTGGTGGCGGCGCGAACGACGGCCCTGCAACATCTTCCGGCCCCTGCGCCGGTGCCGGTGTGGCAGCGGCGGGGTCTGTGAGTCCCGGATCGGTGCTGACATCGGTTTCGTCCAGCCATTGCGGCGACGCCGGGATCGGCCCGCCCACGTTACGGTGCAGCGCGTTGCGGAACCCGTACACCCCGGACTGCCCGCCGAGCGCGGCAACGTCCTTAGTGGTGAGAACATGCTCGCCAGGTGTGAGCATCGTCGGCACCGTGTCACTGTTGCCCGAACCTGGGATACCGCCACCGTTCGCGCGTGGCTGCCACTGCGGGTAACTCCACGGCGGCTGCTGCTGCTGCTGCGTGGGCTGCACGGGACGGTAGAAGTGTTGAGTGAACGCCGGATCGAACGCGCCCGTATTCGGTGCCACACCACCGGCTTGTGCAGCGGCCTGCGTACCCCAGTTGAAGTTCGTGCCACCGGGCAACGTGGCCTGCATGTGCGACGAATTGAACCCAACATTGAACGCACCCGGCATCGAACCCGGCATGAACCCGCGCGAAGTCAACCAATCAGACGCGTTGCCCGTCCACATTTCCGCGCCCGCAGTCGGGCGCCCATCCATCAGATTGACCAAATCCTCGACAGCAGACGAACAGTCAGCCAACCCCTGTGTCAGATCGCCGCGCTCACCCTGCGTGTACCGTCCTGACGGCACATTCGCCAGTAGCGCAGCATCCCCGGCGTACCCGCCGGTGCCGCCCGCGCCCGCCGCGCCGAACAAACTGTTTTGCAGCGAACCGAACATGCCACTAACACCAGCGCCGCCGCCACCCGATCGGCCACCGGCAGCTTCCATCTGCGCTTCGACCGTGTACGGCTTCAAACGGTTCTCAATACCCGCCAACAACCCTTTAAGCGGTGCCGCAGCCAACCCCGCCAGGAACTTAAACAGGTTGTCAGCCAACCCGACAAGCCCACGCGAGATGCCCAGGTCTTCGTCCAACTGGACTGCGCTTGCTAGTTCACCGAACTGATCGGTTGTCTCTTTGCCCTGCTTATAGAAGTCCTCATACGCTTTGCGTTTCGTTTCCTGCAAGCGCATGTCCTGCTCTTGCATGTCACGTTCGGCCTCGATGACCGCGTTCCGTGCATCCAACCGTTCCGCTTCAGTTGCATCCACATCAGAGGCCAACTGGTTGACGTATGCGCGCTTCTCCTCTAGGTCGTGGCGCTTATCCAGCCACGACGACTCAGCCGAGAAGGTTTCCGGTGTGACTGGCCCGCCGCGCGCCCACTGCGGTAGTTCAGTGTTGAACGGGAGTACAGGTTTCGGTGCCCGTCTACCGTCCCCACCGTCACCACCGCGCGCATCCTGTAGCGGTGGCGGTGGCCCCAGCGGCTCCGGCGCACCAGCGGCGGCGCCGAGACCCGCATCGGGCACCCAGCCCCGCCCATCCTCCCAATGCAACCCATTACCCGGCATCGCGGGCAT
>JBMYXJ010000484.1:0-2726 GCA_049608285.1 Mycobacterium sp.
CATGACCGCCCCCACGTACCGGTCCCGCTGCCAACTGACCGGCAACCCGGGTGAAGCCTGTCAGCACGCAGTCGAGCTGGCCGTCATCCGGGAGGCGATGGCCGCTGCTGTCGGGTTTTATGACTGCCCGTGTGGCGCCGAGTTCGAGCTCAACGAGTTCAGCAGCATCGAGGACTACGCGGGCCTGAATCGTTGGCTGGGTGTGCATTTCGGGTCCGGCTGCATGGCGCAGATACAGGTGCGGGAGCAGGCCGCCGAGATCCGATCGTTGAACGCCCAACGCGCCCAAGCCTGGCGTGGACTCCTGATCTCCGACGCCGCTTCGCGGCGCGCTGCACAGTGCGCCGCCGAGAAGCGTCACAAGCCCCCGGTCGGGGATGCCGGCGGTCTGGCAATTCCCCCTGCTGCGCCGCCCCCGACCGGGCCTTAACCCCACAAAAGCCGGTGCCCACCCGCGGGAACGGATGGGCACCACGACAACCAGGAGGTAAGTCCCGTATGTCACCACCGAATGCTACCGAAGCGCCGTGGGGTACAGCATGAGACCCCGCACCGCCCGCCGCATCAACCGGGCCATCATCGCCGCCGCCATCGCCGCACTCACCTTCGCTGGCGCCGGTACCGCCCGCGCTGACGGTGTGCTCACAGACGCCGAGGCTGCCTACGTCATCACCTACGGGCCGACCGCTATCTGCCCTGTCATCGCGAAATACCCGTCCGTGGGCGGCGTTATGGGTGTCGCGGAAGCCCTCATGAATGAGGGATGGCCGCCAGATTCGGCGGTGGACATCATCAATTCGTCTGTCGCTGAATACTGCCCGCGATTCTTCCCACTACTGACAGCGATCGGTAACGCCGCACGTAACGACCAGCAGGCGAGGTACATCGCATGAGCGGCCCGAAGACCCTCGCCGAGCAGTTGGACGCTGCACGCAACGGCGCCGAGTTCGGTCAGGTCATCCAAGGACTGTTCCGCACCGTCGAACAGCAGATGGACGATGACGGCGGTGATGCAGCATGACCGCCACCCCTCGCCGCCGCTGCCCAGTCTGCTACCGCCGCGTCAAACCCACGGGCCATGGGCTCATCTTCGGGCACTGGGATTCCGCGCACCGTGACGTGTGCCCCGCATCGTGGCATACCTACGACATCACCATCAGCGGTGAACGCCACCCCCAGCCTGAATTGAGGCTAGTCGCATGAAACACCTCGAAATCCTGCACGACTGGCGGGAACTCGCCAAATGCGGCAACCACCCCGACCCCGACCTGTTCTTCGACCAGGAACGCCGCCGCGAAGCCCTCGCCATCTGCGCCGGATGCCCCGTCAAGGCACCATGCCGGCAGCTCGGCGAAGGCTCCGGGGGTGGCGTGTGGGGCGCCAAAGCCAGCCGCTACAGCGCGCACGGCATAACGACACTGCCAGTGTGTCACGGCCGAATCGGGACTGAAGCCGGATACAAGCGCCACCTACGCGCCGGTGAAACACCTTGCTCCGCATGCAGGCAGGGCCAGTCGCACACCAAGCAGCACAGAAGGAGTCAACGATGAGCCGCATCCTCGCATGGATCGGATGCGCCCTGTTCAGTGCCGCGTGGTGGTCGGTGTTCTTCTCGCTGACCGCGTTCGGGATTCTCTTGGCACTCTCGGCCGGATGCGTGGTCGCCTCGGAGCTGATCTGGCACGTCCGGTATCGGCGCGCATATCTGCGGCACCCATCCCAACACCTCATGGTCGTCGGCGGTGGTGAGCAGTGAACGAACTCAACGAACTACACGCCGCCGCACGAGATAGCCGACTGAGCCAAGCCCTCGCGCTGATCGATGATGCCCGAACCCTCCTAGCCGACCTCACCGAGGAAGGCGGCTGGACACCGCAAGACACAAACCGGTTAACCGCCGCTCGGGGCTTCATCAACTCTGCAGTGCCCTACATCCAGAAAGTCAACAGAGAGGAGACGCAGTGATGTGCCAGTGCGGGCACCCCCACCATAAGCACAGCAAGGTGCTGTACCCGGCGCGCAGGTATCCGTGCGACATGTGTGTGCAGTGCGGGCGCAGGAAGTTCTGGGGCAGGGCGTGCTGCCTGAACCCGCAGCCATGCCCGTGCAGGGACTTTCAGAGGGGCGCCGCGTGAACCCAACAGCGACGTTGCTGCTCTGCAAGTGGCTCAAGGACCGCATCAAGGGCTGGGAGTCTGAAGCTCGCAGCCAGCTCGGACTGCTCCCCAGCGAACGGAAAGCGGCCGTCGTGGACGGAGCCGTCCTGGGGCACGTCACGATGGCTAAGGGCCGTAAAACGGCCAGGGTGGCGGATGAGACGGCGCTACTGGCATGGGTGAAAGCCCACCACCCCGACGAGATCGAGATGGTGCCGGCGACGGAGCGGGTGCAGCCCGGATTCATGAAGCGTCTCTTAGACGATGCGGCGAAGAAGGGGGCGCACCTTGATTCCGATGGGGTGGTCATCGACGGGCTGATCGAGGTGGTTGAGGGCCAGCCATATCCCATCTCGAAACCCGCCGAGGACGCGGACATCACCATCGCAGCACTGCTGGGCCGGGGGGCCTTGGGTGCGAACGGGCTCAAAGCCATCGAGGGGGGCCGATGAGCGACCCGCAGCCGGAACTCGCTGCTGCTCTGGTCGGGTTTCAGGCCGAAGCGCCGACCATCAACAAAGGGCGCACGGCACTCATTCCGACCAAATCGGGAGGCTCGTACTCATACAA
>JBMYXJ010000484.1:2736-2977 GCA_049608285.1 Mycobacterium sp.
GCTGACCTGTCCGACATTTGGGACGCCATCCGCCCACCCTTGGCGGCACATGGGCTGGCAGTGACCCAATCGCTCACCGGCGGCTCCTCTGGCTATATGGGGATCAGGACGACGGTGTGGCACACGTCCGGTCAACACATCTCCGACACTGTCGAGTTGGCGATTAATGCCCGCACCCCGCAGGAGGTGGGGTCGCAGGTCACCTACTTCAAACGGTATGCGCTATCGGCACTTTTGGGTT
>JBMYXJ010000485.1:0-2973 GCA_049608285.1 Mycobacterium sp.
GGGGCGGCCCTTGCCGGTCTGGGAAGGACTCCGGTGTCGCCCTCCTACCTTGAGCCGTCGTTGCACATTGCGCTCAAACAGGACACCGAGGTGGCGCGGCGCCAGGACGCGCTCGCCTCGCTGCTGTGGCGAGGACTGCACCGCGAGACCGTGCCGAGAACACAGATCCTGATGCCTCCCCTGCTGTGGAACCTCACCGCCCATGATGCGCAGGCAATCCTGACCGCGGTGGCTACCAGCATCCGGGCGGGACTCGCGGAGCCACGCCCGTTGACCGCGCTGATCGACGGGGCCAACGCGGTGACCGAGTCCGCTCCGCTGCCGTCGGGATCGCAGGGCAACCCGCGGGGACGTTTCGGCGACGAAGTGGTGTCGGGCATCGCGACGGTCACAGCCACACTCGAGGGCCTGACCGCCGCACTGGTCACCGATGATCGCACCGGGCAAACCGGCAGCCAGTACACGGCCCCGTTGCGAGAGGATCTGCTTCGTGCGCTGAGTCTTTCGGTGCCGCCCGACGCCCGCAACGGGTTGGCCCAGCAGCGGCTCACGACTGTGGGCCGCACGGTGGAGGATTTGTTCAAGGCCGTCTCCATCGTGAACCCGGGGGGCTCATACACGTTGGCGAGTGAACGCAGCCCGTTGCCCCTGGCCCTTCGAAATGACCTGCCCGTGCCGATCCGGGTGCAGCTGGATATCGAAGCGCCCCCGGGCATGATTGTCACCGATTTGGGCGAAATCGTGCTGCCGCCAGGCTTCCTGCCGCTGAAGGTTCCCATAGAGGTGCACTTCACTCAGCGGGTGGCCGTGGACGTTTCGCTGCGGACCACCGAAGGACTCCCTCTGGGTGAGCCGGTTCGGCTGTCGGTGCACTCCAACGCCTACGGCCAGCTGCTTTTCTTCATCACACTGTCCGCAGGCGCAGTTCTGGTCTTCTTGGCGGGCCGGCGGCTGTGGCACCGGTTCCGCGGCCAGCCCGACCGCGCTGATCTGGACCGCCCAGATCCGATAGAGGTGGCGCTGGCATATCGCGATGACGAAGTCGGCCACCGCCATCGGTTCCCCCGAACATCCGGACGCCGGGCCAAGACCGTTCCCGGCAATAACCGTGAGTAACACCGGCAGTCCGGGCCAGGGGCCCACCGAGCCGGTGCCGAGCCGGTCGGCCCCGCGCGCCGAGTTGTCGGACTCGGCGGTCGTATCGCGCTCGTGGGGTATGGCCGCGGCCACGCTTGTCAGCAGGTTGACGGGTTTCGCCCGGATCGTGTTGCTCGCAGCCATCCTCGGCGCTGCTTTGTCCAGCGCGTTCACGGTGGCAAACCAGCTACCGAACCTCATAGCTGCATTGGTCCTCGAGGCGACCTTCACTGCGATCTTCGTTCCCGTACTCGCCCGAGCCGAGCGCGACGATCCCGACGGTGGCACCGCTTTCATCCGGCGACTGCTCACCCTGGCGACCACGCTGCTGCTAGTGGTGACCATCGCCTCGACGCTGGCTGCGCCGCTGCTCGTCGATCTGATGCTGGGTTCGGACCCGCTGGTGAACCGGCCCCTCACCACCGCGTTCGCCTACCTGCTGCTACCGCAGATCATCTTCTACGGGTTGTCGTCGGTTTTCATGGCGATACTGAACACCCGCAACATCTTCGGGCCACCGGCGTGGGCACCTGTCGTCAACAACGTCGTAGCAATCCTCACCCTTGGGCTGTACCTCGTAGTACCCGGCGAACTCTCGATCAACCCCGTCGAGATGGGCAACGCCAAACTGCTGGTGCTCGGCGTGGGAACCACCTTGGGTGTCGTCGCCCAGGCTGCGGTGTTGTTCTCCGCGATTCGCGCCCAGCGGATCAGCCTGCGCCCGCTGTGGGGTATTGACGCCCGCCTCAAGAGATTCGGAATGATGGCGCTGGCGATGGTGCTCTACGTCCTCATCAGCCAGCTCGGGTTGATAGTTGGCAATCAGATCGCCAGTGCCGCAGCGGCGTCCGGTCCGGCGATCTACAACTACACGTGGTTGGTGCTGATGCTGCCGTTCGGCATCATCGGCGTCACTGTGCTGACAGTCGTGATGCCACGCCTGTCGCGCAATGCCGCCGCCGACAACGGCCCTGCGGTGCTGGCTGACCTGTCGCTGGCGACCCGGCTGATCATGGTGACGCTGATCCCGATCGTGGCCATGATGACCGTCGGCGGCCCAGCGATCGGCAGCGCGTTGTTCGCCTACGGCAACTTCGGTGAGGTCGATGCCGGTTTCCTCGGCATGGCGATCAGCCTCTCGGCGTTCACCCTCATCCCCTACGCCCTGGTCCTGCTGCAGCTGCGGGTGTTCTACGCACGGGAGGAGCCTTGGACGCCGATCGTGCTGATCATCGTGATCACGGCGGTGAAGATCGCTGCCTCGCTGGCGGCTCCGCATGTCACGGACAATCCCGACCTGGTTGCCGGATACCTCGGCCTGGCCAACGGGCTGGGGTTCCTGGCCGGCGCGACAGTTGGTTATTTCCTGCTGCGTGCCCGCCTCAACCCGCCGGGCGGGCGGTTGATCAGCTTCGACGTCGTCCGCACCATCCTCGTGTCGATCACAGCTTCGCTGGTCGCCGGCCTGACCGCGTATAGCTTCGACCGGCTGATCGGGCTGGAGGACCTGACCAGCAGATGGGGAGGTGTGGGCTCGCTTCTTCGGTTGGCGGTGCTCGGCGCGGTGATGGTGCCGATCATCGTCGGGGTGTTGCTCGCCGCGCGCGTGCCCGACGCACTCGCCGCGCTCACCGTAGTGCGGCGGCGCCTCCGAGCCCGCCCGCCGGTGACCCCGAACCCGTCAGCGCAGACCCCCGTCCGCCAGCGCAGCGAGGGCACTCTCCCGTACCCTGATCGGAGGAATTCATCGGCTGAGGTTGCCGACGGCTGGAGGCGGAAAGGATCTGCGGTGAGCGACAAACCCGCCGGCGGGTCCCCTCCGGGCCCGGACCCCAC
>JBMYXJ010000486.1:0-2973 GCA_049608285.1 Mycobacterium sp.
CCCTTCAAGACCTGGAAGAGCGGATCCGGGGTCGGCGGATCGTCGATCGTCATATCTCGCGGGTCGGACACTTCGACGATGTCGATGTTGTGGTCCATTGGGCAACTTCCTTGTCTGAGATCAGTTCCAGTGGCTGCTGGCCTATAGCGGGATGTTGCCGTGCTTCTTTGGGGGTGTCTGTACGACTTTGCGCTCCAGCAGGCGCAGCGCGGTGCCGATATAGCCGCGCGTGTGCGAGGGCGGGATGACTGCGTCGACGTAACCGCGCTCGGCAGCGATGTAGGGATTCACCAAGGTGTCCTCATAGTCTTGCTGCAGCTGAAGGCGCAGCGCGTCTACGTCCTCTCCTTTGGTGGCCGCTTCTTTGAGCTGGCCACGGTAGACGAACCCCACCGCCCCTGAGGCGCCCATTACCGCGATCTGGGCAGTCGGCCAGGCGACGTTGACATCGCAGCCCATGTCTTTGGAACCCATCACACAGTACGCACCGCCGTAGGCCTTGCGGGTGATGACGGTGATCTTGGCGACCGTGGCCTCGCCGTAGGCGTACAGCAGCTTGGCGCCGCGGCGGATGATGCCGTTGTACTCCTGCTCGGTGCCCGGCAAGAAGCCTGGTACGTCGACCAGCATCACAATCGGAATGTTGAAACAATCGCAGGTGCGCACAAAGCGGGCTGCCTTCTCAGAGGCATTGATGTCCAGGCATCCGGCGAACTGGGTGGGCTGGTTGGCCACGATGCCTACCGGGCGGCCGTCAACGCGGCCGAACCCGACGATAATATTGCCCGCGTAGTCAGCCTGGACTTCCAGAAATTCGTCGTCGTCGAGGATGCGGGTAATGACCTCGTGCATGTCGTAGGGCTGGTTCGGCGAATCCGGGATCAGCGTGTCAAGTTCGATGTCCTCCTCGGTCAGGCTCTCCTCGATCGGACCGGGATGCGGCGCCGGGTAGCGCGGCGGTTCGGCGTAACTGTTCGGCGGCAGATAGCCCAACAGGTCGCGGACGTAGTCCAGGGCGTCCTGCTCGCCAGAGGCGACGTAGTGCACGGTGCCCGACTTCGCCATGTGGGTGTGCGCGCCGCCCAGTTCCTCCATCGTGACGTCCTCGCCGGTGACGGTCTTGATCACGTCGGGTCCGGTGATGAACATCTGGCTGCTCTGATCGACCATGATGACGAAGTCGGTGAGTGCGGGGGAGTAGACGTGTCCGCCAGCGGCGGCACCCATGATCAGCGAGATCTGCGGGACGACACCAGAGGCCAGAATGTTGTTCCGGAAGATCCTGCTGTAGAGGCCCAGTGAGACGACCCCCTCTTGGATGCGGGCGCCAGCGCCGTCGTTGATGCCGATGAGCGGACGCCCGGTCTTGATGGCCAGCTCTTGGACCTTCACAATCTTCTCGCCGTACACCTCGCCCAGGCTTCCGCCGAACACAGTGGCATCCTGGCTGAATATGCAGACGTCGCGGCCGTCGATCGTGCCGTAGCCGGTGACCACACCGTCGCCGGTGGGCCGGTTGTTTTCCAGCCCGAAGTTGGTGGACCGGTGCTTGGCCAGCGCGTCGAGCTCGACGAACGAGTCTTCGTCGAGCAACGCCAGGATGCGTTCGCGGGCGGTGAGCTTGCCCCTGGCGTGCACCCTCTCTACGGCGGCCTCGCCGACCGGGTGCAGGGCTTCGTCGGTGCGCGTGCGCAAATCGGCCAGCTTCCCGGCTGTGGTGTGGATATTGATCTCGTGGTCGGCGGCCGGCTCGGAAGATTCAGTCACGCTGGTCATGGGTGTTGATGCTATCGGCGCGGTCTTGGGATGTCGCGCGTGGCCCTTACTCGTCCCTTAGGAAGTCCTCAGCGGATTTGGCTTGTAGCCCGCGGTCGTCTCACGCGGCGTGATAGGTAAGGACCGGCATCGTCTCATCCCGTGCGCATCTCATCCGTTCAGGCGAACTTCGCATCCTGTTGGGCGCGCTGGTTTTGAGTTTGCCATTCTGGCGCTGATCGCCCGCGCGCCACCGCTGCCGAACGACGTCGCCATGTTCATCTCGGCGGGTTCGGCCTACGTGATTGTGGTTCCCGTAGCGGGCCTGCTGCTGTCGGTTGGTGAGCGGCCGAGCCGCTATGTTCGGTGATAGCGGTGGCGATCGTGGCCGCCAATCTAGCTATCCAGGTGCCCTGGTAATACTCAGGGAAGCCGCCCGACGGCGATGAACCTATCGACGTTCGGGTGCTGTCTGCGAATCTGCGCCTGGACGTGCGGACGTGCCGCCGTTCGCTGAACTCGCTCGACCGAGTTCGGACGTCGTCACGTTGTCGGGGGGCGCATCCGACTGGCTCAGGCGGTTCTACGCCACCGGGGTCCGGACCGACTATCCGTGTTCGGTGCTGGCTCCCGCGCCCGGTGCCGGCGGATTCGGACTGTGGAGTCGGTTCCGCTTGACGTAGTGACACCGATGAGGACGCGGGAGCATGGTCGCTGCCCGCGTACCGATTCCTGGACGGAGCGTTGAACCCGTGATCGCCTGCGTGCGTATCTTCAATCCGCTGGCTTTCAGCCGGACAGCCTTTGAAGAGTGGCGCAGTGACATTGCCGCCGCTAGGAGCGGGTGACGGGCCTCGCTGACGCGGCGGCCCCTGGTGCGGTAATCGTCGTTGGAGACATCAACAGCACACAGGACATGTGCAGTTTCGCGACCTACTCAGCAGCGGGCTACCGCGATGCCGTAGAACAGACCGGCCGGGGCTACGCCCCGACCAAACCCGTCCTACCCCGCACTTGCGGTGTTCGTCACTATCGATCACGTGCTCACCCGGCATGCCGCCGTGTCGTCGATCCGCACCATCAACCTGCCCGGGTCCGACCACCGTTCGCTTCTAGCCACCGTCGACAGGCCACGGGACACCCGTGATCCTGAGCTGCGTAATGTCAGCGCCACACCAGCTGGGAACTTCCTGAGAATCTGGGGTGAAAGGGTCATCC